>DATEGM010000252.1:0-9288 GCA_035280085.1 Terriglobales bacterium | reverse complement strand
CATGGCCAGCGCCTTGGCTTGCGGGGTCAAGATCAGCTCCGCCTGGCCGCGGCGAATGGCGGCTACGATGCGGCGAGCGGCGCGGCGGGCGCTCATTGCCGCCACCGGCAAGGTGGCGCCCAGGCTGAACCAGGTGAACTCGTCTTCGTTCTTCCCTTTGAAATAGGCGTTCAGGTGCGAACCGGTGCGCATAAGGCCAGGGACAACCGTGGTCACCTGGATGCCATGTCGCGCCATTTCCGCCCGCAATCCTTCGGAGAATCCCACCGCCGCAAACTTGGCACAACTGTACGGCAGCAGATGGGGCACGCTGACCTTGCCGCCGATGGAGGTTATGTTGGCGACATGGCCGCTGCGCCGCTGCCTCATTTGCGGCAGGACCGCCAGGGTGGGATAAACCGTGCCCCAGAACATCACGTCCATGGCTTCCTGGAAGTCGGTGAGGGATTGAGCTTCCAGGGGGCCGACCTGGATTACGCCGGCGTTGTTCACCAGCACATCAATGTGGCCGAAACGCGCGGTGGCTTGGTTGACCAGCGACTGCACGTCATCCTGCACAGTCACGTCGCAAGTGACGGCCAGCACGTCAGCGCCGCGCGCAGCGAGGCGGACGCGGGCAGTTTC
The DNA here is from genome assembly GCA_035280085.1 of Terriglobales bacterium. GTDB lineage: Bacteria > Acidobacteriota > Terriglobia > Terriglobales > Acidobacteriaceae > JAICWP01. The sequence continues at coordinate 8,664 of DATEGM010000252.1, read as the reverse complement.
CAGTTCACGCTGGTCGCGAGCACAGATGACCAGGCGCGCGCCTTGCGCGGCAAACTCCTCCGCCAGGGCCAAGCCCAGCCCGCGCGAGCTGCCGGTGATGAGCACCACACGGCCAGCCACGCTTTCGCCAGAGCGCACGCGCTGATAAAGCTTCCAGCCCGCCAGACCCAGGCCCACACCCGCCAGCGTAGCCATTCCCGCGGTCATGCCCGCGCCGATGCCCACAGCCGTTTTCAAACGCATGGTTCGCCTCCGCATTCTGGCGTGTAAGATGCGGGGCCGGAGGGTTTTGAATGCAGGAAAATTGTGGAGAAAGAAAAACCCACATTTGCCCCGCCAATCTGGTGATGGCGTAAGCAGTGACTTGTGCGGGCAAATGTGGGGCACCCAGGACCTGCAAATGCGGGCATTTACGCCTTTTAGTCCATGAGAGAGAAGGCTTGATCGCAGCGGAAGGCGATGGCGTACTTGCCTTCGGGCACGAGTTCATCCACGCGGGCCACTTCGCCGATGCCGCTGAGGCGGATGCTGCGCTCCAGGCGCGATTCCAAAACCAGCACCAACTCGCCGCGCAGGCCCACGGGAAGCATTTTCTCCGCCAGCATCAGCACTCCATCCTTGCTCACATTCTGGGTGACGCCACACAATTTCTCGCCTTCACCCGGCAGCGGGTGAACACAGGCAGGCTGCTTCAGGGGGAAGCGGCGGCTTTTGCGGCGTTCGGGTTCGTGCATGTGAGCTGAGCTGCGCCCCGCAGCTTACCTGGCCAGAGCCGTACATCATGTTCCGGGGCAGGGCGCGGCGTCCACAATTATTTGCGCAGCAGGCATTATCCTGCTTTCATAAAGAGTGCGTAAGTAATTTGAAAGATTCTGGAAAAACCGCTTAAGAAGTGAAGCGAGTTACTCGACGACTAAAGTGCCGCGAGGTTCATCGGCGTGCTCGCGGGCGGGATTCTTGCGCGTGCCCTGGGGTGTGGCCGCAGTTTCTTCCGCTTCGCGGTGGCTGAGGGCGTAGAGCACAAGTTCGACGCGGCCGGAGATGCCCAGCTTGTCGAAGATGCGGAATAAGTAGTTCTTTACCGTGTGCTCGCTCAAGTTGAGCTGCTTGGCGATTTCCCGATTGGTGAGACCCTCGGCCACGCAGGAGACCACCTGCTCCTCGCGCTTACTGAGCAAGCTCTTGCCCTTGGCGTTGACGATGTGCAGCGGGGCCACCTGGCCCAAAGCTTCCAGTACAAACTGCAGTTCGCCGTTATTGGCCCAGATCTGCCCCTGATGCACGCAGACAATGCACTTGCAGAGCATCTTGAAGGATTGCGAGCGGCAGAAAATGCCGCGCGCGCCGCCGCGGAAGGCATCCACCACCAGGTCGCGGTCAGAGGAATCGAGCAAAAGGATGGTGCGGGTGCGGGGATGGGTGGCGCGGAGTTCGCGCAGCAGCTGAAAGCCGCTCAGCGGGCCATCCTGCAAATTGGCGCTTATAACCGTCACCTGGGCCTCTTCCTGCTTCAGCAGGCCCATGACCTCGCTCATGCTGGTGGCGCAGCCCACCACACGGAAGTTATTGTTGCGCTGCAGGGAGCTGGTGAGAAGCTGGCAGGCCATGCGGTTCTCATCGGCCACCAGCACGCTGATGGCTTTCTCCGATTGTGGGACCGCATGCACCGACACCTGAACCTGCTCCTGTTGCTGCGAATTGTAACGGCGGCCCCCGCCAGCCTACAAGGGAATTGCCCTTGAGTTCTGGGGGTAACCAGCGAAAACAACAGCACTTCTGGGCCAGTCTACGGCCAGCTCAAGGATACCACCACAGTAAGGACGTTCAACGTTACTATAGTTCGGCGGCTCGGGCCGAATTTCAGCCGAAAACCACTGCAGCACAATCATTTACAAGCACCATCCGTCCCCGTGGTTCTAACTGCCGGTGGGGTTCCCTCCGGCTGCATCTCTGGGGCGCCGGGAGTTATTCTTCTCTAAGTGGTAAGCCTCTAACATTAGTACGGGTGAGGGAAGATCATACCCTAGCTTCCCTGTAAATCCTTTAGCTCAGAGAGGGGTACCCACCCAGCCTCGGTTTGGAGACAAGCATCCAGTTGTGGGTAGATGCGCAAAAAGGTAGTTTAGTGGTGTGCGGGATTGCCCCTGAAATAACGGGGACGAGCGGAAAAGAAAAGGGAAACAGTTGATGAGCACGGCGGTGGGCCTGCATCCAATCAAGTTGCACACCCCTGAGGGCGAGGACGGAGAAACAGCGGGCACGCAGGTGCAGTGGTATGCGGCTTACACGCGTTCCCGGCACGAGAAGGTGGTGGCGGAAACTCTGGAAAAGCGCACCGTGGAGCACTTCCTGCCGCTCTATGAAACAGTGCGGAAGTGGAAGAACGGGCGCTTTAAGGTGCAGTTGCCGCTGTTTCCCGGATACCTGTTCGTGCACATAGCCCTGAGGGATCGGTTGCGGGTGCTGCAGGTGCCTGGGGTGGTGCGACTGGTGGGATTTAACGGCGTGCCAGCAGCACTGCCGCAGGCCGAGGTTGAGATTATACGCAGCGCGCTAGGCAAGGGAGTGGAAGCCGAACCTCACCCGTACCTGAAAGTAGGACAGCGGGTGCGCATCACGAATGGGCCCATGGAAGGACTGCAGGGAATTCTGCTGCGGCGGCGGGGCAGGCCGCGCGTGGTAGTATCTGTAGATCTCATAATGCGCTCGGTGGCCCTGGATATCGATGCCGCCCAGATTGAGCCGGTGAAGTGAAACGACCCGCGCGCGCTGCCCGCTGAAAAAACATGTACCTGAAATTCTACGGCCTGCGCGAGGAACCGTTCGGGGTTACACCCGACCCGCGTTTTTTGTGCGCGAGCCCGACCTACCAGGAAGCGCAGGCCACGCTGGAATACGGAATCCGGTCGGGGCGCGGCTTTACGGCGCTGATCGCGAGGCCGGGCATGGGCAAGACCACGCTGCTGTTTCATCTTCTGGAACGGTATTCGCGGGTGGCGCGCACCGCCTTCATTTTCCTGACGCAGTGCGATTCGCGGGAATTCATGCGCTACCTGATGTCGGAACTGGGCGCGAGCACGGGGGAAACCGACTTTGTGCGGCTGCAGGAGCAGTTCGGGCAGCTGCTGGTGAGAGAGGCGCAGGCGGGCAAGAAGGTAATCGCGGTGGTGGACGAGGCGCAGAACCTGGACGTGAGCGTGCTGGAGACGGTGCGCCTGCTTTCTGATTTTGAAACGCCGCGGGCGAAGCTGCTGCACATCATCCTGACCGGGCAGCCGGAGCTGGCGGACCGCCTGGCTTCGGCGGCGCTGCTGCAGCTGCGGCAACGGATTTCCCACCTGGTGCGGCTGGAGCCGCTGAACGCGGCCGAAGTGAACCGCTACATTGATCACCGGCTGCGGCTGGCGGGCTATAGCGGCGCTCCCTTGTTCACCGCCGAAGCGCGGGCGGCGATCGCGCAGCGCAGCGAGGGCATTCCGCGCACCATCAACAATCTATGCTTTAACGCCTTGTCGCTGGGGTGCGCCCTGCAGCGGAGAAGCATCGGGGCGGACATTCTGGCGGAGGTTTCCGCCGATCTGGATTTCGAAGGCTTGCGCACACAGCAGGAGGAGGCGAAGGAGGCGGCCGACCAGCGGGCCGCAGCGCCGGTGGCAGCGGCGGCGCGCCGGCCACAGAAGGCGGCGGAGCCAGCGATTGCGAATCCTGCCCCGGAAAAGACGAGCGAGCCAGCGGCTGCGCCGGCGGAAGAAATTCATGCTGAAGGCGCCACCGGTAACGGTTCGCAGCCGGAAGCGCCGGCTTCCCTTCCCTTGCCCGGTCCGGTGCTGGTGCCTGACCCGACGCCGTTCCCGGCACTGGCGTGCCAGACCGAGGAAGTTGCGAAAACGGAAGTGGGCAATCTGGCGCTGCGCATCAAGCCGGCCGAAACGGCAGGCGAGAAACCGCAGGCGCCGACGAATGGCTCGGGACAGGTAAGGCCCGTGTCACCACAGGTTGCGGGCACGCCAAGCGCTCCCGCCAACGGGGCGGGGACTGCCGAAAAAAGCAAGAGCCCGGTGGATGTGGAAGCGCTGGCAGCGGACTGCGCCCTGTTCGGGATGGAGGCACGACGCGGGAAGCGACCGGCGGGAAGAACGCCGGGAGGAGCCGCAGGGCCGCGGCCCGGCATGGCGGCAACAGCGCCCGCGCGCACAAACATCCCCCGGCCAGCAACTGCCCAGATGCCGGCGCCGGCGAGCACAATGGCGGCGAAACCGGCAGCGGCGAGCGTTGCCACAGCAGTTCCGAGAGTCCGCCCCGGGCAAGCGGGGGGCCGCATGCCGGTGAAGAGCGGCCCGGGGAAACTGTGGCCGACGAAGCCGGTAGCGGCGGCGATCAACGCCCGCAAACGAAGGCAGCGGCGCAGCCTGATGGTGGCGGCGGGAGCCTCGCTGCTGCTGCTCATGATGCTGATCTGGCTGCTGGGCACCAGCGCGCCGAGCACATCGCAGGCGGCGGAAGGCGGCGCCGCGGAGCAGACAGCGAGCCAGCCCGGCGATTCTTCTCCCGGCGATGGAACAACGGCGGCGCCTGCCGACAGTTCCGTGCTGGACGTAGTGCAAGAACTGCCGCAACCCGGGGATACCGGCGTCCACGATACCCCGCCGGCGGTGGTGATGCGTGGGACGCGCGCCGGGGAGCAACTGGTACGGCGGGTGGATCCGGTTTATCCGGCAGCGGCGCGGGCCAATCGCATCCAGGGCCCGGTGGTGCTGGAAGCTACCATTGGCACACACGGGTTTCTCCGCCACATTCGCGTGGTCAGCGGCAACCCGCTGCTGGCGGACTCGGTGCTGGACGCGGTGCGGGGCTGGCGCTATCGGCCGCGCACGGAGCGCGGCCGCGCGGTGGAGACAGAGACGCGCATTGTGGTGAATTTCAAGCTGGCGCCGGGCGGGAAGAACTCGCAGCAAAATCCGTGAGCCGATGGATTTGTTCCACTTTCTGTTGCCTCACCGTGCAAGCTCTTCCTGCCTCAGAGTGACAAGTTAGACAATCCCAACAGCATTGCTGAGAACTCCCTCAAACGGCGGCGGGGATGCCGGCTGTGCAGCGGTCCTTCGACTGCGCAGGATGACAGGCCGGTGGCCCAGGTTCGCGCCCCGCTTTTGGGCGCTAACCCGGGGTCAGAAATACCCTCTTCCCACCTCCTGTCGCTTGTTTCTCCCGATCCCGCGCCGTCCACTCTGACTCGATGTCCACGACTCCTTATTTCGCGCAGGGCATAGTGACGAAAGCTGCTCCAGGGCCAATCTTCCGGAAGCTCGCACAACTCCGCATTTACAGGATTCCGATGGTGCATGACCCAGGTTAGCGCCCAAAAGCGGGGCGCGAACCTGGGCCACCGGCCCACCTGCCTAGGCCACCTGCGGTTATCTAATCAGCGCGCACAGTTCTAATTCGGCTACAGCCACTGTCTACTAACCAGTGATTACTGAATCACCAGGCCGGCGTAGCCGACTACGGCGCTGCGGTCGCCGGAAATGTCGGCGGAGGTGGCGTACTTGATCACTGCAGCGGACTTGGCGCCCAGCAGGCGAGCGGCGGTTACAACCGCCACGGTGGGGCCGAAGCCGCACATGGAGATGGATTCCTGCATGACTACGTCGTAAAGACCGCGCGGGTCGAGGGCCAGGATCTGGTCAATGGCCTTGCGGTCTTTCACGCGCGTCACGTCGTCAGGCTCGTAGTGATTCATGTCGCTGGAGGCAATGAGCATGACCTTCTCGGATTGATCCCGCAACACGCCGGCCATGGCTTTTCCCAGAGCTTGCAGCGGCTCATACCTGGAAGTCCCGACGGCAATGGGGACGAAAGTGAATTCTGGCAGCGCCGATTGCAGAAAGGGGAGCTGCACTTCGATGGCGTGTTCGCCCTTGTGTGCCACGTCATCTTCCTCCAGGAGCGGGCAGGCCACGCGAAGCAAGCCGGCGAGTGCGTGATCAATCTGCGCCTGGCCGAGCGGGGTCTGCCAAGCGCCTTCAGTCATGATTGCCAGCGGGCGGCCGAAACCAGTGTGATTGGGGCAGAGGATGACGAAACGCCGGGGCAGTTCCAGCCGCCCGTAGACCGCCCCGGCCACGTGGCCGGAGTACATGTAACCGGCATGGGGCACAACACAGGCGAGGGCGGAAAATTTGTCGCCGGCCTGGGCGGTGTAACCGGAAATATCCCGGCTGAGAGCCTGGGGAGAACGGGGGTAGAAATAGCCGGCCACAGCCGGCTCGCGCACGGCGGTGATCATGCTGCCTCTCAGTCTGCAGCAGCTGCCGTCAGGCTGCGAAAGACGGCAGCCATTTTTTCCAGAGAGACTGCTTCCGCCCGCACGCCGGGCTGCAGGCCGGCCTTTTTCAGGGCGGCAGAGAGCAGGCGCGAGTCGAAGCGCGATTTCAGGTTGTTGGCCAGAGTTTTGCGCTTCTGGCCGAAGGAGAGCTTGAGAAAAGCGATGAACTCCTCCTCCGGCACCCGCAACCTGTCCATCTGAGGGTTAATGGTAAGCCTAAGCACGGCGGAATGCACCTTGGGAGGGGGATTGAAGGCGCCTGGGGGCAAGGAAAAGAGCTTTTCGACGCGGGCGTAGAGCTGCACGGTGGCGGAGAGGAGGCCGTAGTCGCGGACGCCGGGCTTGGCGGCAATGCGGTCTGCCACCTCCTCCTGAACCATGATGACGATAGTTTCGAAATACGGGTGGTACTGGAACAGGCGCAGCAGGATATCGGAGGTGATGAAGTAGGGCAGATTGCCGACCAGGCGCGTTTTTTCCGGCACGTGGACAATACCGGGATGATTCATGCCGGGGCGGGGACCGAGCACGGTGCTGAAATCAATGGAAAGAATGTCGCCCTCGATGATCTCGACATTCTCGAAGCGCACCAGAGACATGCGCAGCTGCGCCGCCAGCACGCGGTCGAGCTCGATGGCAATGAGGCGGCGGGCGCGCTCGGCGAGCATCGCGGTGAGGACGCCGCGGCCGGGGCCGATTTCGATGACGGTCTTCTCCGACACTTGGCCCAGCGAGTCCACAATGCGCTGGGCGGCGTGCTGATCAGCCAGGAAATGCTGGCCCAGTTTGGGGCGCTTGCGCTGAGCGAGAAAATCATTGCCCACTCGCGCCTGCAGGCGCATGGGAGCAGGTTTCCACAGGTTCGCGGTCTTCTCCACGTTGACCCTCTTTCCTTTCGCCATTTAGACTCGAATTTCACCCCAGGGGCGCTGAGGCGAGCCGCCGTTTTCCACCCAGGGAGCGGACTGCCCGCCGTTAGTGAGGCGCGCCATATTCTTCGGAGGTTCCATCCCGATGCACATAGTATTTGCCGCGTCCGAGTGCGTGCCATTTTCCAAAACCGGCGGCCTGGCCGACGTGGTTGGCGCGTTGCCGCCCGCGCTGGCCGCCCTGGGACACCGGGTGACGGTTTACCTGCCGCTTTACCGCCAGACCAAGCTGGCAGATGCCAAGCCCGTACTGCGCAGCGTAACCGTTCCCTTCGACGACCACTACCGCTTTTGCTCGGTGGTGGACGGCGGCGTGCACTCCGGAGTGCAATTCTATTTCATTGACTATCCGCCTTTTTTCGACCGCGAAGCCCTGTACGGAACCTCGGTGGGCGATTACCGCGACAATGCCGAGCGCTTTGCGCTGTACAGCCGGGCGGTGCTGGAGGCGTGCAAGATCCAGGGCGTACCCGATGTTTTCCACTGCCACGACTGGCAATCGGCGCTGGCGCCGGTGCTGCTGCGCTCGGTGTACGCCGAAGACCCCGCGTTCCGCGACGTGGGCTGCGTCTTCACCATTCACAACATGGGCTACCAGGGGCTGTTCCCGCCGGAAATCCTGCCCCTGCTAATGCTGCCCTGGGACCTGTTCACCATTACCCGCATGGAATTTTACGGCAACGTGAATTTTCTGAAGGGGGCGCTGGTGTTTGCCGACTTTGTTACCACGGTGAGCAAAAAGTACAGCCAGGAAATCCAGACGGCGGAATATGGCTTCGGCCTGGAAGGCGTGCTGCACGGGCGGGCGGCGACGGTCACGGGCATCCTGAACGGCGTGGATTACAAGGAGTGGAGCCCGGAGGCGGACAAGTTCATCGCGGCACGCTATTCGCCGGAGGATTTGAGCGGCAAGGCGGCGTGCAAACGCGATCTGCTGACGCAATTCGGGATCACGAACGCTGAGGTGAAGCTGCCGGTGATCGGCATAGTTTCTCGCTTCGCGGCGCAGAAAGGTTTTGACCTGATTTCCCAGGTGATGGACCGGCTGGCGCGGGAAGAGATGATCGTGGTGGCCCTGGGCGCCGGCGACAAGGAGTACCAGGACATGTTCCTGCGCCTGCACAAGCAGTATCCGCAGAAAATCGCGGTGAAGGTGGCCTATGACAACGCGCTGGCGCATAAGATCGAGGCGGGCAGCGACATGTTCCTGATGCCCTCGCGCTACGAGCCCTGCGGGCTGAACCAGATTTACAGCCTGAAATACGGGACGGTGCCGGTGGTGCGGGCGACGGGCGGCCTGGATGACACGATCGAGAACTGGGAGCCGCGCAGCGGCCGGGGAACCGGATTCAAGTTCAGCGAATATACCGGAGAGGCGCTGCTGGACACAGTGAAACTGGCGCTGAAGGC
>DATEGM010000251.1:0-7133 GCA_035280085.1 Terriglobales bacterium | reverse complement strand
GAGAGTTATCCCCGGACTAAAGTCCGGGGCTTCCACACAATCAATCGAAGGGGCGAGTTATCCCCCAGTCCGGGGCTTCCACAAGTCCGGGGCTGCCACAAGGCGAAGGATTCCCCACATTTGCCCGCGACACAAGATGGTCACGAGTTGATGGTTGGAGCAGGCGGGCAAATATGGGGCACCCGGCCCAAATCTAAGGCGGGTGGCCCACTGAAGCCCGGTTTGGCTTGAGTGGGAGCGTATATGGGCGGGTGGCCCATCCTTCGGCCCTTCATTTCTGCGGGCTGTATTGCTGCTGCGGGTGCCCCATTCTTTCGCGTTCTGTGCGAAAGGATGGGAGGCACGGACCCCGCTTTCAACCCGAAGAACTGGGCACATAGGTCCGGGGTTCCCACCCTTGCCAGGAACGCAAGGGTGGGGCACCCTCAGTTGTGGTGACTCCAAAAGAACAAAAAACTCGGCCACCCGCCAAGCGCCTCAACTTGAGTGGGAGCGTAGAGGATTGGCCATGTCCACGTCCGAATAACTGGGGGCTTTCCACTTACCCACACAGCGTGGTGTGGGGCACCCAGGGCACCCGCCGCCGCTCTCGAAACACGAGGTCCCTTGATTCGCGCTTTGTCTCGCAGGCTCGACACGCGCTCGCTCGGGATGACAGAGGGGAAGGGTCGAGTTATCCCCGGACTGAAATCCTGGGCTTCCACGATCAGTCGAACGCTCAACTTGAGTGGGGGGTTGAGAGTTGGCCGGAGCGACGTCCGAAAGACTGGGGAGAAGCTTCTCATCTCCCACACAACGAAAAGCGCGTTGTGTGGGGCACCACAGCCACTCCTCAGGTGTGGTGACTCTGGAAGAAAAAGCAGGTCCTTCGCTGCGCTCAGGATGACAAATGGGAAGGAGAGAGTTATCCCCGGACTAAATTTGCTGCGCGAGCTGCCGTTAAAACCCTGGCTGCAGCACCAACTGGTGCATGCGGGAAGCGGCCACCGCCTGCTCCGAAAATGGAAGGCGGAAAGTGGCGCCGCCAAACCACGCCGGCCATTGGTCCATGTAGTAGGGACTGAAAAGATTGCCGGACTGACCGGTGACGATGTTGAGGGTGGAGTCGTCGAGGTTAGCCAAGTCAACGGTGGTGCGCTCGGAAGGGCCAAAGTGGCGGCCGACCGCTTTGACGGTGTAGCTGTCGCCTGATTGCGGATGGAGTCCTGGCCCAGCCCAGTGCCGCAGAATAGGAACAGCGCCAAAAATGGGGTGATTGATGTCGACGGGGTTGAGGTCGCCCCAGCGCCAATCAGCTAACTGGGAGGGAACTCCCGGGCGCTGGACTGCCGACTTTACGGCTGCGGCCAGCAGTTCGTTGTAGTTGTGAAACTGCGAGGGTAGCCAGCGTTGCGGCCCGTACAAGAGCACGTTTTCTAGCCACACCGGCCGCATAAACCACTCATAAGTCTTCCAGGTCAACTGGCCGTCGTCTTTGCTATCGGCGGAAGCCGCGCCCAGCCTGGACTCCAGCAACAGGCGATAGAGTTCCTCGCGCGCCGAGGCTTCCACGGCGGCGGCTGCGGAATCGGCCAGCATGCGGCCGTCCCACTTGCGCATCAGTTCGCGCGCCTCGCGCACCCGGGGAGAAATTCCCTGCACGTGGTCAAGCGCATAGACGAAACGGTCGGCGCAAAAATGGTCGAAGGTGGAATAGACATCCGTTTGCAGGGCCAGCATGTCCGCAGACGTGAATTTCTTGTCGGACCGCAGCACCTTATAAATGCGCGCCGTGCGGTAGGGCGGCCCCCACTCCGCGCTCAAGGAGTAGGGATATTTGTCAGGCGTGATGCGGCCATTGGCCGTGGCCAGGATTCCCGAGGGCGGGTTGAAGACGCTGGGCAGCTTGTCGAAGGGCACGTAGCCGGTCCACTCATGGGCGTTGTCGGCGCCGGAGACGGGCAGGCTGCCGTCCCCTGAGGCACGGATGGGCACGCGCCCGGTGGCCTGATAGCCGATGTTGCCGTCCACATCGGCATAGACCACGTTCTGGCCGGGGGCGACCCAGCCGGAGAAGGCGCGGCGAAACTCATCCCAGCTTTGCGCGGCATCCACATCCACGAAGGGAAGGGAGAGCGCGTTCGGGGTGTAAAGCGTCCACTCCATCGCGAGCTGGCGCTTTTCCCCGGGAATGAGTTCGCTGATGATAGGGCCATGGCGGGTGACCAGGACATCGAAGCTGACGTCCGGCTGGCCCTTGACGTGGATTACTTCGTGGCGGCGCTCAGGGTCCTGCCAGCCTTTAGGCGTCTGGTATTGGCCGCTACTGTTGAAGTTTTCGATGAAGACGTCTTCCACCGTGGGCCCAATGTTGGTGAAGCCCCAGGCGATGCGCTGGTTGTGCCCGAGGATAACGGTGGGCGTGCCGGGCAGGGTGACCCCGGCCACGTTGAAATCATCGGCTTTGAGGTGAGCCTCATACCACAGGGCGGGCATCTGGTGTCCCAGGTGGGGGTCGTTGGAGAGCAGAGGCTTGCCGGAAGCGGTGTGAGCGCCGGAAATGACCCAGTCGTTCGAGCCCAGCTCCGGACGAAGTTCGAAGCTGGCAGCGGCAGCCAAGAGCAGGGAACTGCCGCCACGGTCGTCCTTGCCCTTGGCTGGAGGTTCCTCGGTCAATTTCTGCGGATCCTGGCCCGGGGGATGGTCACGCCAGGAAGAGTTGGGATAGAGGTCGGAGGTAAGATCCGGGCCCAGCTTAGCCAGGATTTTTTCGCGCTCCAGGGCCGCCTTGGCGGAGTAGTGGTTCAACTCCTTGACCATGTTGGCTTCGATGACGAGCGAGTCGGCAACGGTCCAGGGCTGTGGGGCGTAGCGCAGGATGCGGAACTCCAGGGGCAAGCGGTTGCGCTGCCCGGCGATGAAGCCGTTGACGCCGCGGGCATAGGCTTCCAGGTAGGCGCGATCGCGGGGAGAAAGCTCGTCCAGGGCCTTCTGGGCGCGCGCTTCCAGGCCGAGGATGCGCTGTTCGCGGTCGTGCTTGACCCAGGCCGAGCCCAGCACCTCGGCCATCTCGCCGGCGGCGAATCGCCGGGTCATGTCCATTTCCCACAAGCGGTCCTGGGCGGTGACATATCCCTGGGCGAGGAAGAGGTCTTCCAGGTTGGCGGCTTCGATGGTGGGCACGCCGTGCGCATCGCGAGTGACGGCAACGGGGGCGGAGAGGCCGGCAACGTTGAGGCTGCCATCGAGTTGGGGAAGGGCGGTTGTGGCCTTGTAATAGAGCCCGCCGACCAGGGCAATGGCCAGCAGCACCAGCAGGACGGCGAGAGCAAACAGCCAGCGCAGGGTTCGGCGGGCAGTGCCTGGCTGGGGAAGAGCGATCTCAGGAGTGGCCATGGGGAGAAGCTGATTGTAGGGCGAGGGAGGCTGAGGAAACAAGCAAATTGAAAATGAATTTCATTTTCAAAATGGCGGCGCCCTTGCTATGCTGAACCCGGGCCCAGCGGCCGCATCCTTCTTCATGCTGCAGAAGCGCATTGACGATCAGCCCCTGCTCTCCCGCGAAATGATGCAGGAGGCGGAGCAGATCCTGCACAAGCACCTGAAGCGGGTGGGCCTGAAGCACACGGCGCAGCGCGACACCATCCTGCGCACCTTCCTGGAGACGCGCGAGCACCTCTCCATGGACGAGCTGCATCGCCTGGTGAAGCGCAAGGACCCGCGCATCGGCTTTACCACGGTCTATCGCACACTCAAGCTGCTGGCGGAGTGCGGGCTGGCCAGCGAGGTGGCGTTCCATGACGGCATTGCCCGCTTCGAGCACCAGTACAACCGGCGCAGCCATCACCACATGGTGTGCACCGAGTGCGGCAGTTCGGTGGAATTCTTCTCCCCGGAAGTGGACCGGCTGGAGCAGGAGATTGGCCGGAAGCACCACTACCTGCCCACCCGCCACACCTTCCAGATCTACGGGCTGTGCGAGAGCTGCCGAAAAAAGGCCGCCAGCCGCCTCAGTTCATGAAAGGCGACGTTGCCTTATAGGCCGGTTTCTGCTAATGTCCGCGCCATCGAAAGTATTCCAGGGGCTGTGAGGGCTCGGAATAACCGTTTCTATCTCGGGTTTCAGGAGGGGGAGTATGCCGCGATTTTGCTCATCATGTGGAGCGCCCATGGCCGAGGGCGCTGTAAGCTGCAGTTCTTGTGGAACCAGCGCGGGGCAGCCAGTGGGGGGAGGCGTGGCAGCCGCTCCCGCAGCCGCACCATCCGCCGGCGGGCTTACAGACAATGTGGCCGGCCTGCTGGCCTATGTGACCATTATTCCGTCCATTATTTTTCTGGTGATGGAGCCTTATAACCGGAACCGGTTCGTGCGCTTCCACTCGTTCCAGAATATTTTTCTCTGCGTGGCCATGATCGCGCTGGGCATCGTGATGAGCATTATCGGAATGATTCCGATGGTAGGGCTGCTCACGCTGGTTCTGTGGCCGCTGATCGGGCTGGGATTTGTGGTGTTGTGGGTAGTTTGCCTGCTGAAGGCCTATCAGGGGCAGATGTGGAAACTGCCGTTCATTGGCGACCTGGCGGAGAAGCAGGCGAACGGGTAAGCGGCAATCAGATTTTTAGAGAGGCGGAGCAAGGAGCTCCGCCTTTATTTTTTGTTCTGACCGCACCTGGTGGATGCCTTCGGCTCGATTTTGAAGGGCAGAAATAGCTCAAAGCAACCAGGAAAAAACGCAAGGTCCCTCCGCTCGCGCTCCCCTTCGACTTCGCTCAGGGCAGGCTCTCGCATGTGCTGGGTCGCGCTCGCTCGGGATGACAGAATGAGAGGGAAGCAGTAAGGCAGCGCTAAAGCGCTGCGCCACCCAAAGGTGGGCAGCGATGACGGGGAGGGAGGCGACGAGGCAGCGCCAAAGTCTGTGCGTGAGCACAACTCCTTCGCCCCGCTGGGGCTGGCTATTGTTACACTGCGCCTCACCGGGCTTACGCCCGGGGCTACATTCTGAGGCCGCTCCGCGGCGGAAGTGAACATCTTGCTCCACCGTCGCTCTGAGTTTTGGGCCTTCAAGCAGCTAAAGCGTCGCTTCACCCAGAGGCAAGGCAGCGATGAACAGGGAACGAGGGAGAGAGAGGCGACAAGGCAGAGCTAAAGCGCTGCGCTACCCAAAGGCGGGGACGACGGAGCGAGAGAGAAATGGCGATGCAAGGGCTAAAGCGCCGCTCCACCCAAAGGCCTCGGGCGGTGGTTTTACCGGGAGGCTGGCGCAAAGAGGAGCGGCGGCTTGACAGAAGCGCCGGCAGATGTCATTTCTAGTTGCTTTTGTTTATGGCGGTTGCCCTCCTGGGGAGGGCAGAGCTCCGGGATCCGGGTGACCATTGCGAGTACGCGTTTTCTATCATGACCGCTGTTTCGATGGGGCCTGCTCCGCCGCCCTCTTTTCGCGTTTCTACCGGGAACGGATCCGCGCCGACGCCGAATTTGTGTTCAGCGGGCTGCTGCACCGGGCCGGGTCGCTATTTGACGAGGAAAAATTCGATGGCGACGAAAACGCCATCGTGGACTTCAAATATTCCCCTTCGCCGAAGATAACCTGGTGGTTCGACCATCACGAGAGCGCCTTCCTGAGCCCGGAGGACGCGGCCGCCTTCGAGCACGACGAGAGCAACCGCAAGTTCTACGATCCCGATTTCAAGTCCTGCACACGATTTATCGCGACGGTGGCGGAGAAGCGTTTCGGTTTTGACACGGCCCCGGTGGCGGAGATGGTGAAGTGGGCGGACATCATTGACGGCGCCCTTTACCCCGACGCTAAGTCGGCGGTGGAGATGAAGGCGCCGGCCATGAAGCTGACCATGGTGATTGAGACGGCGCAGGAACCCGGCTTCATCGTGCGCCTGATTCCACTGCTGGCCAGCGAGTCGCTGGAGCAGATCCTGAAAGAGCCGTTTGTGGCCCCGCTGCTGCCGCCACTGATGGAGCGGCACCAGAAATCAGTTGAAGTGCTGCGCCAGCGCATTGAGTTCAAGGATGGAACCGTGTTTTTCGACGTTACCGACGGGGATTATGAGGGCTATAACAAGTTTGTGCCCTACTATCTGTATCCCGAGTGCGTGTACAGCGTGGGATTGAGCAAGAGCAACTTCCGCAACAAGGTGGCGGTAGGCTCCAATCCCTGGTCGCCGCTGCCGCCGCGGGTAAATCTGGCCAAAGTGTGCGAGCGTTATGGCGGCGGTGGACACGCTCGCGTGGGCGCCATCTCCTTTCCCACCAATCAAGGGGAGGACGCGCGCAAGGCGGCGCGGGAAATTGTGGCCGAACTGCGCGCCAGCTACCGCGAGCAGAAGGCGGCGGCTAAACTCAAACCGCAACATACGTAACGGTTGAACCTTCTTGTTTCACCACAGAGGTCACAGAGAACACAGAGGAATTCAGGTCTGGAAGATAATGATCCGCCATTGACTTTGGATCAAGCAACCCGATTTACAGCAGTGCACGCCTGGCGGCAGAAAACAGGTTCGCAGTGTGCCGATCTTAAATTCATTATCCTCTGTGCTCTCTGTGTCCTCTGTGGTGAATAACTACTGCGGGCGGTAGACTGGGCTTAGCTGGGGCTGAGGAGCCTGCCGCATGTTGCGCCGCCGCAATCTGTTTCTGCGCGAATCCGCCGCCGTGGCGCTGGAGAACATTCGTTCCCACAAACTGCGCTCGGCGCTGATGCTGCTGGGCATCATTCTCTCCGTCTCCACCTTGATCGTGGTGATCGCCCTCATTTCCGGGATCAACACCTACATCGCAGAGCGCATTGCCAACATGGGCTCCAACGTCTTCGTGGTGAACAAATACGGCTTCATTACCGATATCGAGGAATTTGCCCGGGCGGTGCGGCGCAACCGCCGGCTCACGTGGGAGGACTATGTGTATCTGCGCGACAACATGCGCCTGGCCAAGGACGTGGGCGCTGAGGTGCGCACCAACGGGAAAGTGAAAGTGGGGCGGGAAAACCTGGACCAGGTGAGTGTGCGCGGGGTGACCGCCAACCTGGCCGACATGGATGTGGAGGAGGTGGCGGCGGGGCGGTACATCTCGAATGGCGATAACGACCACCGCACGACGGTGGCGTTCATCGGCACCGATATTGTCAAGCACCTGTTTCCCA
>DATEGM010000250.1:0-3402 GCA_035280085.1 Terriglobales bacterium | reverse complement strand
TCAATTTCCTCGGCGCGCTCCGCGGTTTCCGCCAGGATGGTCGCCTTGGTGGGCAGCACTTCCGCAAATCCCCAGGCCACAGCGAGGTAATGGGTGAAGCCGTTCACCCGATAGCTGATCTCCCCCACGCTCAACTCCGTGATCAAGGGCGCGTGCCCGGGCAGAATTCCCAGGTAACCGTTCTTCCCGGGAATTTGCACCTCGGCCACGGTGTCCTGCACCACCAACCGCTCCGGGGTCACAATTTCGAGTTGGATCGTATCTGGCAAATCAGTTCTCAGTGCTCAGTTCTCAGTTCTCGGAAAAGCAGCGCGTGTTGAAGTGCCTTCCTCGTTGGGAATTCAGTTCTCAGCTCAACGACGCTAACTGAGAACCGACAACTGAGAACTGAGAACTGCTTCTACGCTGCTGCCGCCTTCAGCTTGCCGGCGTGCTCCAGCACCTCATTGATGTCGCCCTTCATGTAGAAGGCCTGCTCGGGGATCTCGTCGTGCTTGCCTTCCAGGATTTCCTTGAAGCTGCGCACCGTGTCCTGAATCTTCACATACCGCCCCTGCAGCCCGGTGAACTGCTCGGCCACGTGGAACGGTTGCGACAGGAACTTCTGCATCTTGCGCGCCCGTGCCACGACTAGTTTCTGGTCTTCGCTCAACTCGTCAATGCCCAGGATGGCGATGATGTCCTGCAGGTCCTTATAGGTCTGCAGCACCTTCTTTACGCCCTGTGCCACCTCGTAATGCTCCTGGCCCACAATGCGTGGGTCGAGAATGCGCGAGGTGGAGGCCAGCGGGTCAACGGCAGGGTAGATGCCGATTTCCGTTAGCGGCCGCGAGAGCACCGTGGTGGCGTCCAGGTGGGCGAAGGTGGTGGCCGGCGCCGGATCGGTCAGGTCGTCTGCGGGTACATAAATCGCCTGCACCGAGGTCACTGAACCCTTCTTCGTAGAAGTAATCCGCTCCTGCAGTTCGCCCATTTCCGTGGCCAGGTTGGGCTGGTAGCCCACGGCGCTGGGCATGCGGCCCAGCAGCGCGGAAACTTCCGAACCCGCCTGGGTAAAACGGAAAATGTTGTCAATAAACAGCAGCGTGTCCGCGCCTTCCACATCGCGGAAATATTCGGCGACGGTCAGCCCGGTCAGCGCCACCCGCAGGCGGGCTCCCGGAGGCTCCGTCATCTGCCCATAAATCAGCGCCGCCTTCGATTCCTCGGGCACGCCTGGCTTGATCACGCCCGACTCGCTCATTTCCAGCCATAGGTCGTTGCCTTCGCGCGTGCGCTCGCCCACGCCGGCAAACACAGAGAAGCCGCCGTGCTGCTTGGCCACGTTGTTGATGAGCTCCATGATGACCACGGTCTTGCCCACGCCCGCGCCGCCGAACAGGCCAATCTTGCCGCCCTTCAGGAAGGGCTGAATCAGATCAATCACCTTCACCCCGGTTTCGAACATCTCCGCCGTGGTGGCTTGCTCGTCGAACGCCGGCGCCGGGCGATGAATGGGCAGGCGCTGGTTGGCCTTGATCGGGCCCAGCTTATCCACCGGTTCGCCGATTACGTTCATTACGCGGCCGAGGGTTCCCGCACCCACCGGCACGGTGATGGGCTCGCCCAGGTCAATGGCCTTCATGCCGCGCACCATGCCGTCGGTAGGCTCCATGGCTACGCAGCGTGCCCGGCCTTCGCCCAGGTGCTGCTCGATTTCCAGGATGACGTTAATCTCTACCGGCGTGTTGAAGCCGTCGCCGACCACCCGCACCGCCTGGTAGATGGGCGGCAGCTTGGCTTCCTCAAATTGCACGTCCACTACCGGGCCGGCGATTTGTATTACGTGTCCAGTATTTTCAGGCATGTATGAGTTCCCAGAGAACCAGTTTCGAGTTTCAGGTTTCGAGTTTCCATTCAGGTTTCGGCGAAACTGGAAACTCGAAACTTGAAACTGCTCCTACAGCGCCGCTGCGCCGCTCACAATCTCAATAATTTCCTTCGTAATCTTGGCTTGCCGCGCCCGGTTCATGGCCAGGGTGAGCGCGTCAATCATCTCGCTGGCATTGTTGGTGGCCGCATCCATGGCGGTCATACGCGCCGCGTGTTCCGCCGCCACCGATTCCAGCAGCGTGTGAAACACCCGCAGTTCCACGTAGCGCGGCAGCATGCTGCGGAACAACTCCTGCGGCGGCTGCTCGTAAATGTAATCCACCGGCGCCGCGGCAAACGCGGCAGCCCTCTCATCAATCGCCTTTGTGTCCGCCTCGCTGATCGCCACGCCGGCGGACTTCGCCGCCTCTGCTGCCCGCAGCTTCTCCTGCTCCGCCATTTCCTCCGCTTCCTGCACGCCGGAGCCGCCGATCTGCGCGATGGGCAAAACTTCATCCACTACCACCCGCTGCGATACCACCGACTTGAACTCGTTGTAGAGCACGTAGACTGCGTCAATTTCGCCCCGGGTGTAACGCTCGATGACGCTCTGGCCCAGCGCCTTGCCCTGCGCGAATTCCAGCCGCCCCAGGATGCCCACGTGTTCGCCCACAATCTGCACCGCGCCGGAGCGGCCTTCCGCACGAGGGACCGGGGTTAGCGATTCCTCCGCGCCTTCGGCGATCTCCGGCTGCTCTACCGGAGCAACGGGGAAGCGGCGGCGGAAAAAATCTCGTGCCTTGCGCCCCACCGCCTCGATATCAATATTCTTGCCTTGCTTGGCCTGGATGAAGCGCAAAGCCGCTTTCAGGATGTTGGCATTGAAAGCGCCCGCCAGGCCCTTGTCGCCCGTGACCACGATCAGCAGAATCGTGTTCTCTTCGCGCTGCGCCAGCAGGGGATGGCGTGGCTCGCCGGTCTCCGGGTCGTAAACCTCGGCGCGCATCACCAGCGACTTGAGCACGTTGGTGAGCATCTGGGCGTAGGGCCGAGCCGAAAGCGCACGCTCCTGCGCCCGCCGCAGCCGCGCCGCCGATATCATCTTCATGGCGCGCGTAATCTGCCGCGTGTTGCGCACGCTGCGAATTCGCCGCCGGATGTCGAGTATGCCCGCCATGTCTTAATTGATGAATGATGAATGAAGATTGACGAATGAAAACCAGCCGTAATCAGCCGGCACCGTCGCTTTTAATTCATCATTCTGGATTCGTCATTCTTCATTTACTTCGCCGCCTGCCGCTCCGCCATGAACCGCTCCTTGCACTCCTTCAGAACCTTATTCATCTCCGTCTTGAGCTGGTCATCGAGCGCCTTCTTCTGCATGATGCTCGCGAACAGCCCCGGATTCATGGTGTCCACGTACTCGTAGAGCGCCTTCTCGAAGGGGCGCACCTGCTCCACCGGCACGTCGTCGAGATAGCCATTGGTACCCGCGTAGATGATCAGAATCTGCTTGGAGAAGGGAAGCGGCGAGTACTGGTCCTGCTTCAA
>DATEGM010000249.1:0-16612 GCA_035280085.1 Terriglobales bacterium | reverse complement strand
TCATCCTGGCGGGGTGAGGAGGGAATCACAGTAACGTTACCACCGGCGCCGGCGGCGGCGGCCGATTGCTCCGCGCCCAGCAAGGGCGCAACCACACGAAGCGCCTCGATTTCGACGCGCAACTGCTGCATGCGCGCTTCCTTCTGCTTCAACACCTCTTCGACGTTTTTCATGGTGGCCCCCGTTCGGCAGCCAAGGCACGCCCGCAGCGCGCCTCAACAGCCACTGTCAGCAGGGAGAGTAAGCGCCAGTGCTATCTCCAACCAGATAACCAAAGGTATTGGCCCTGCGGCCGTCCTCGTCGGACTTGCTGGCGCCCTTCCATTCAGGTCCATGCACTTCAAGTTGTTGGGCACACTTTACCCCACACCTGCGCTTCTGATATGAGTTTTCTGTCTTAAATTGCTGAGGAAATAGGCCTAGCTTGCCCTAATTGGGCTTAGCTTGCCCTGACTCAATCGCGGGACCCCTTTGATCGCGCCTAATTATCTTTCCGGCGGCTTCAGTGTAGCCACCATTCTGTGCTGGGGCAGCGCCGATTTTATTGGCGGCATTGCGGCCAAGAGTACAGATTCGTTCCTGGTGGCTGCCTTGGCCCACGCCAGCGGTTTCGCGGTGATGACTTCGGTGGCGCTGGTGGCGCACGCCGCTTTTCCTTCTACCGGCCCGATGCTGTGGGCGCTGGCGGCAGGCGCTTCCGGTGGCGTGGCCCTGGCGATTTTTTACCGTGCCCTGGCTTCCGGTCACATGGGGTTGAACGCGCCGGTGGCCGCCCTGCTGGCAGCCGCCATTCCGGTAGCGTTTGCTTTCACTGAGGAAGGCATGCCACATCCGCTGCAGATGGCAGGCTTTGTGCTGGCCGCAATGGGCATATGGTTCATCTCCAAGCCCGACCATATTACCGGCCGGCCCAAGGGACTGGGCTTGGCCCTGATAGCAGGCCTTGGGTTTGCGGGATTTTTTCTCTGCATCAATCAGACCGGCGACAGCTCCGCATTGTGGAGCGCGGCGCTTTCCCGCTGCCTCGCGTTTCTGCTGGTTTCGCTGATCCTGGCAGTGAAATGGCGGCGTGGCGGCGTGGCCACACGCTTTGCCTGGCTGGGATTGCTGGCGGGAGTGCTGGATGTGAGCGGCACTGCATTTTTCGTGCGGGCTGATCAGACCGGCAGGCTGGATGCCTCTGTGGTGTTGTGCTCGCTGTATCCCGTCATAACGGTACTGCTGGCCGTGTGTTTCCTGAAGGAACGCTTCACGCGGGTGAAACTGGCGGGAATAGCGGCGGCGGTGGCGGCCGTGCCGTTAATCGCCCTGAAGTGAGGCAAGTTTCTAGTTTCATTTTTGAATTTCAGAGAGCATGTTGTTTTATTACTGTGGACTGACCGGGAAGAAGCAGGTTCTTCGCTGCGCTCAAGGATGACAATAGTACAGCAATCGGTAGCTGGTAGATCCTGGTTGGGGTGAGTCAGCACGCAGCTACCAATTATCATCTACTGCTCGGCAAAATTCCGCTTCCTGGCGCCTTCCACTCGGCGGACGGCGCCCAGGAAGTCGCCATAGAGGTAATAGGCGACATCGGGGCAATCTGCCGGAACCAGGTCGCGAACACGGCTGCCATACTTCTGCCGCAGCAGGCGCGCGAGCAATTCAAAGCGGTGATAGTCTTCGGAGCGCGCCGGCTCGCGGTAAATCACCTGCTCCCCGTGGCGGATGATCCACTGCCGTCGCTCTTCCGGTCCGCTGCCGGTGACTTCCAGGTCCCAAGTGAGAGTGAATTGCGCAGCGGCGATCTCCGGCAGCAGGGCGAGAATTTCCTGCGCTTCTTCTTGCCGCTGGTGACGCCAGGCTCGGGCAGTGGGTAGTTTGGCGTTTCCGCTCATGATGATGCTGTTTATTCTACGGAATGGGCCTGGAGCACGGGAAATTACCGCCGGATCCAAAGACCCGGCGGGCAGGCATCTTCGTGTGCGCCTGGGGCTGGAGCAAGCTACTGCGTCACCACGGTAACGGTTGTGCTGTGTTGGATTCCGCCGGAAGTTGCCACGACCGCAAATTTGACGCTGGGTTGCGCCGCGACCGCGCCGGAAGCCGGGCTCTGGGCGCCGCCTCCTCCGCAGCTCAGCAGCAGCAACAGCCCTGCGGCGGAGAAACCCGCCAGAGCCAGCCAGAAGGCGCGCCGCTTCCGCGTTCCCGAGAGCGGCATGGCGCTCACGCACAAGCCTGCCAGCAAAAACCAGGCGGCGGGGAAGGACCGCGGAGCTCTGCCGTTGGCAGCGGATGCCGTGCCGTTGCTCACCGTCAGCTTGGATTGCATGGGAGAGGAGGCTGCGGGCAACGATGCCGGCGAAAAGGTGCAGCTCATTCCCGCCGGGAGTCCGGAGCAGGAGAGGGACAGCGGGTTCGTCAGCCCGTCAGCCTGTGGTATCACCTGAATGGTGGTGTTGGCGGATTGGCCGCTGGGAAGCAACACGCTGCCCTCCGTCTTCAGGTTGAAATCGCCGCTAGTGAGGCCATAGACCACCAATTCTCCAGAAAAGGTGGGAACATACACTTTGCCGTTGGCGATAGTCGGGGGCGCGAACTTGGCGAAACTGCCCAGGTCATCGCGCTGGCTGTTTTGCGTGCTGTCCCAGAGTTCGCGGGAAACGTTAGCCGCATCGAAAGCACGCAGAACCCCATGTAGCTTACCGTTGGCATCTTGTGAAGATGCCGCCGTGGCCCACACGATGCCGCTGTCCGGGACAGCGCCGTTGGCGGAAAGCGAGAGGGGGACGCTGTTGGAAATCTGGCCGGGAGCGCTCATCGTGCTCTGCCAAACCGGAGTGGTTTGCAGGCGTCCGGCTGCGAGGGCGTACTGCTTTAGATAATCGCCCACTCCCCACAGGTAGATGGCGGGCCCCTGCGGGCCGTTCCAGAAGACAGGAGCGCCGAGAAAGAAGCCCGTGGCCTGGAATTCCTGGGCGTCGCTGTTGAAGGCGGCATTGTATTTGCCGAATTGATTTTCATTCACCAGCCGCAGTACTCCATCTTTGCCCACGCCGAGCACCAGGCCCAGGTTGGGCAGCACGACCGGCCCGCCTCCTCCCACGTCCAGGTCCACCGAGCTCAGGTAGCTTTGGTTGTTAGGAGTGAAATAATCCGTAACCGTGAGCTTCTGCGAGGCGCTCAGCCGCAGAAAACTGTTTCCCCAATCCCGGCCGCCGCTACTGCCGTCGAAAGTTCCGTTCCCAGTGGTCAGGAAAATGCTGTCTCCGTCGGCGGCCGGGGCTTGCCCGCCGGCCCAGATACCCGCGGCTTCGCCATCCGGGCTGGCGTTGAAAGCTGATACCTGCTGCAAGGTGGCGCCATCGTAGCCCATCAACCATCCATGAAATGGGGGGATATCGCCGACCGAGGCAAAGGCGACATAGACCACACCATTGAGCAGGAGCAGCCCAGGGCGGTTGAGGTGATAACGAGCGTCGAAGGTGACGGTCCCGCCGCTGCTCGCGGCGCCCCGGCCCGATACCGAAGCGCTGATCGCCACTGGGCCGCCAAATTTCTCCGCTCCTGAGGTGGTGTCCAGCGCGTGCAGCATGAACTGGTATTTGCCGTTGGCTTTGGTCTTAGCCACAACGTAGAGGGTCCCCGTAGCGGGATCAATCACCGGCGTGCTGGTAATTCCAATTTCCGGGACCAGGTCGGTGTAGGGGCAGAATGGCGAGCCGCTAAGGCCCTGGCAAACGTCGCCGCTCGGCACCGCAGGTCCCAGATTCACTTTCCATAGCGGCGCAGACGGCGTGGAATTATCCGCGTCGAAGGCGTACACACTATTGTGCTCTGTGGCAACGTAAATCACGTTGTGGGCGCCTTGTCCGGCGATGGAAACATCCGAGAGATAAAGCGGCTGTGCGTAAATTTCGCCGTCTACCGGCCGGCTGAAGAGCTTGCCGAAATTGCTGCTGTTAACATTTGCGGTACTCAGAATCTGTTCGCTCAGGTTCGCACCCGTCCGCGCTACATCATTGTGATTGGTGGTGACCTGGACCTGGCTGGCGGCCATACCCGCCAGCGCCACCCATGTGAGGGCGATGCTGCACAGTCTTCCGCTTCGTGTCACGAATAACCCCTGAATCCTTGTGATTACCGGCATTAAAAAATGAGCACCCGAGCGCAGTGAGGCGGCACAGGCGCAGAGACGGCCCGGATTTCCAGACGAGTGGTCGAAGACTGCAGCGTCGCGCGCCGTACACACAGCGCCGACGAACTAGATGGCCAGATGGATTACTGAGTTGGCCAGATAAAACTCACGATTCGTAAGCATTCAATATATGACCTAATTAAACATACTGGACTGCCAGGCGGCAATAAGAGTTCCTGCTTAGTCCCGCCCACATAAGTCCCTGTCCACTGTGGATTTCGAGCGCTTGCGGCCTCGGGTCGAATGAATTGCGGGCTAATGCAAGTTCCTGCAGATTGACAGCTCTGGCCTGGGCGGCGACAATCAGCTACAAGCCTTACGGGGCGCGGCTTTCGCCCGAACCCCCATTTCGGGCCGCTTCGCCTGCCGCAGTATTCGCGCCCAAGCCGTAAAAAGATTTTGCTGTGCAGCAGTGCCGGTGTTGTACGGCAGCGGGCAGTTTCCGCGCCTAAATCTGGTTTACAGGGAATAGCTCATGCCCAGTTCCATGCGCATGAATCTGCTCAAAATTCTGTCTGCAGGTATTCTGCTGATCGCGTGCTGTGCAGCGGCCCAGGTATCGGTCCCCACCCAGCATAACAACAATAATCGCACTGGCGAGAACCGCCAGGAGACCTGGCTCAACACTTCCAACGTCAACGTCAGCAATTTTGGCAAGCTCTTCGCCCTGCCGGTGGACGGGAACATCTACGCTCAGCCCTTGTACGTCGCCAATCTCGCCATTGCGGGCGCGGAGCGCAATGTACTCTTTGTAGCCACGGAACACGACACGGTTTATGCCTTCGATGCCGATGATTCCACAGGCACAATTCTGTGGCAGAAGAGTTTGGGGAACTCTGTTCCCAGCCAGGATGTTTGCGCCGCATCGGGGTGCTTCTATCCAGACATCACTCCTGAGATCGGGATCACGTCCACACCCGTAATTGACCTAGTCCGCCAAGTCATTTACGTGGTTGCTAAAAACAAGGACAGTGACAACAGCTATCATTTCCGCCTGCACGCCCTGAACATCATTTCCGGGGAAGAGATGCCGGGCAGCCCGGTGGAGGTCATCGCTCCCGGTTTCAACGTGCTCTTTCACTTAAATCATCCCGGGTTGCTGCTGGCGAATGGGAAACTATACTTAGGCTTTGGCTCCCTGGGAGATTTTCCAACCTGGCATGGCTGGCTGATGGCCTACGATGCCACCACGCTGCAGCAGAAGGCCGTTTTCAACACCAGCCCCAGCAGTTCCGAAGGCAGCATCTGGCAAGGGGGACAGGGACCGGTTGCAGATAACGCCGGCAACATTTATGTGGCCACAGGCAACGGTCCTTTCGACATCAATACCGGAGGATCCGCTTACGGCGACTCAATCCTCAAGTTGAACGCTTCCAGCCTCTCCGTTCTCGATTACTTCACCCCCGATGATCAGAGTTCGCTGAGCAGCAATGATGCCGACCTCGGCTCGGGCGGTCCCATCCTGCTGCCTGGAACCAATGTGCTGGTTTCAGCCGGCAAAGATGGATGGGTTCGCGTGATGGACACCGGCAACCTGGGCAAATTCAATGCGACCTTCGATGCTGATCTCCAGGAGTGGCAGGTCTTCACCGGTCAGTTCATCGGCGCGCCGGTGTATTGGAGCAGCTCAACATTTGGTCCCCTGCTATACACATATGGGCCCGCGGACTTGCCCAAGGCGTTTCGCTTCAGTAGCGGCACTTTTCAGACCAGCCCGGTTTCCGTGGGCGCCATTCGTAACGTTGCGGGAGACGCCAGCAACGCCGCCCTGGCGGTCTCCTCCAGCGGCGATACTCCTGGCACCGGCATTTTATGGTCGGCGGCTTCCGCCAACGGCGACCCGGCACATTCACCCATGCCCGGCATCCTGCGCGCGTTTGACGCCACCAATCTGGCCAACGAGCTCTGGGACAGCAACCAGAACAGCGCTCGCGACCAGCCCGGCAGTTACGCCAAGTACGTTTCACCCATCGTTGCCAACGGCAAGGTGTACCTGGCGACCGTCTCCGGCGAGGTAGCGGTTTACGGCTTGCTGGCGGCGCCCGGCTTCACCCTGCAGGCAGCGCCGGTTTCGGCGTTGGTGCCGGCAGGAGGAACTGTCACGTACACCCTCTCCGTGGCCCCACAGAATGGTTTTAGCCAGGCCGTGTCTTTTACCTGCTTCGGATTGCCCGCAGGCGCCAGCTGCTCGTTCAATCCCAGCTCCGTCATGACCGCCGGCGGCCCTGCGCAAACTGTTGCGACGGTTGCAGTGCCCTCCGCCGCCGAGTCCAGCGACAGCCCCATCACCTTCAGCGGCACGGCCGGGGCGGTGCACGGTTCCACTTCAGTAACACTTTCGGTAACCGATTTTGATCTGGAGCCCTCAACTGCGGCTGCCACCGTGAAGGCGGGGAGTAGTGCCACCTATCAGCTTACTGTTAATCCCAAAAACGGATTCAATTCCGCTGTGTCCCTGAGCTGTTCCGCTCCCACGGGTGTCGGAATCAGCTGCGTGGTGGATTCATCAATTATGGTGGCGGGCGCTCCTGCTATGGCCAAGCTGAACGTGACCACCACGGGGCCGGCAGCCGCGCTCAAGCATCCTTTCCCGCTCTATGCCACGTTTCTGTTGTTGCCTGCGTTTTTGCTGCAAAGAAGGCGGGTCCCCCGGGTTCGCAAGCTGCGCCATGTGCTCCACTGTATCGGGGTACTCCTGCTGTTGATGCTGGCCAGCTGCGGCGGTGGTGGCGCCTCTTCAGGTGGCGCTGCGGCGGTAACCCCCGCCGGAACCTACAGCGTCAGCGTAACCGCCCGGTCTGGCCCCCTGACGCGCACCACCTCTGTCAGCCTCAACGTTCAATAGTCTTTTTGATTTGGGGCAGTGCCAAGCTTTGCAGGTCCCACGCCGGGGCTGAGGCCGGTTGCGCAAGGAATATTACCGAAGTGCAGGGTTGTGCATTGGCAACGGTCTATCACCGCTGCTCCTGTTCAACTATGGTATGCTCAAGCGGTTAGAGCAGCTCCTCCCCCAGTCAGCGAGTTTACGTGTCCGTTCCAGTAACCCAACCCCAGTCTCCCGCCCTCCTGGCCCCGCGTGAGCCGGATTCGCTGACGAATACGGGTCTGCGCCAGACGCTGCTTTACGAGTTGGCCACCAAGATCATCTACCTGAATGGCGAACTCTCCACCCTCGACCTTTCCGACCACCTGCGGCTCAGCTTGCCGGTGGCCGAAGAGATCTTCTGGTTCCTGCGCCGGGAGCAGTTGTGCGAAGTGACCGGCATGGTGGGCAACATTCACCGCATGACCTGCAGTAACAAGGGCCGTGAGCGCGCCCAGCAATTGCTGGATATGAATCACTACGCGGGCGCGGCTCCCGTGTCGCTGGAAGACTACATGGCGCAGGTTCGGGCCCAGGCGGTGGCGGGGAAAGACGTCCGGCCCGCGGACATGGAAAGGGTGTTTGCCGACCTGGTGCTCGAACCCGACGTGCTCCCCAAGCTGGGCACTGCCGTGCAATCCGGCCGCGCCATTTTCCTTTATGGCCCCACCGGGACAGGCAAGACCAGCGTAGCCGAGAAATTAGGCGAGGTGTTCGGCGAGCACCACGTATGGATTCCCCACGCCATAGAAGTGGATGGCGATATCCTCTCCGTCTACGACCCAGTG
Source organism: Terriglobales bacterium (assembly GCA_035280085.1). Classification (GTDB taxonomy): domain Bacteria; phylum Acidobacteriota; class Terriglobia; order Terriglobales; family Acidobacteriaceae; genus JAICWP01. The sequence continues at coordinate 8,784 of DATEGM010000249.1, read as the reverse complement.
GTGCACACTGCCCTGGAGCTGCGCAATAAAGGGGTGGACCGCAGGTGGGAGCTGTGCCGGCGCCCCAAGGTGGTAGTCGGCGGAGAACTGACCCTGGATATGCTGGACCTGGGATTCAACCCCGCCACTCGCTTCTACAGTGCTCCGGTGCAGATGAAGGCCAACAATGGAGTGCTGATCATTGACGACTTCGGCCGGCAACGCGTGAGGGCTTCGGAACTGCTCGACCGGTGGGTCGTGCCTTTGGACCGGAAAATTGATTTCTTGACCCTGCGCAGCGGCAAGAAGATTGAGGTGCCGTTCGACGTGATGGTGGTATTTGCCACCAACCTTAATCCCGCCGAGGTAGTGGAGGCCGCGTTTCTGCGCCGGGTGCAGACCAAAATCAAGCTGGACCCAGTGGGCCGGGAAGCATTTCACGAGATATTCCGCCGCGTTTGCGCATACAACCAGCTGGAGTACCACAGCGCGGTTGTGGATTCGGTGATCGCCGCTCTGGAGCAGGCTGGAGAGCCTCTCCGCCCCTGTTATCCCCGGGACTTGGTCAACCAGGTGTGCTGGGCGGCCAAATATGAATCGCAGACGCCCCGCCTGGATATTCCCAGCTTGCAGCGTGCCCTTTCCTCGTACTTCCTGTCTTGAGGGAACGGCTTTTCGGATCCGGAATGCATTTCACCAATTCGATGTCTGAGGGCCTAAGCTAATGGATGTAGCAGTTTGGTTCATCAAAGGCGCTCTTCTCGTCCTTTGCGTTTATTTCATGGTGTACTTGATCGAAGCGCGCTGAAGGCGCGTGTAGCGGAGGCAAGGCGAGGCATGTACTGCGCACATGTAGTGGGAGCGCGGCCCAATTTCATGAAGGCGGCGCCCGTGGTGCGGGCTATGGCGCAAAGGCCAGGCGTGCGGCAGGTTCTGGTGCATACCGGCCAGCATTACGATCAGAACATGTCCGATGTTTTCTTTCGCGAGCTGGAGATTCCAGAGCCCGATTTCAACCTGGCTGTCGGCTCCGGCACCCATGCGGCGCAAACCGGACAGATCATGATGCGTTTCGAGCCGGTGGTGAAAAAAGACCGGCCCGACTGCGTGCTGGTTTATGGCGACGTTAATTCCACCATTGCCGCCGCGCTGGTGTGCAGCAAGTTGGGAATTCCGGTGGCCCACGTGGAGGCCGGCCTGCGCTCCTTGGACCGCAGCATGCCGGAGGAAATCAATCGCCTGCTGACCGACCAGATCGCCGACCTGCTCTTCACTCCTTCCGAAGACGGCGACCGTAACCTGCTGCGGGAAGGCATCCCCGCCGAGCGCATTCGTTTTGTCGGCAACGTTATGATTGACACCCTCGTCAGGCTGTTGCCCAAGGCCGCGGCGGCGCTGCCCGCGCGCCTGCCTGGCGCCTATGCCCTGGTCACCCTGCATCGGCCATCGAACGTGGATGAGCCGCCGATGCTGCAGGAAATCCTGCGGGTACTGGACCAGATCAGCCGCGAGCTGCCGGTCATTTTTCCCATTCATCCTCGCACCGCTCAGCGAATCGCCCAGCTTGGTTTCCATCCTGGCGAGAACTTCCATTTTTGGGAACCCCAGTCGTATCTGCAATTTCTAGCTTTGCAACAGAAAGCGACAGTAGTGATTACCGATTCCGGCGGCATTCAGGAGGAGACCACTTTCTTAGGGGTGCCGTGCCTCACCGTCCGCGACAGCACCGAGCGCCCGGTCACAGTTGAGGTTGGCACCAACATCCTGGTGGGGCGCGACCTGAAACGCTTGCAGTCCGAGGTTTGCTCCCTTCTCCGCGGCCGCCGCAAGCAGGGCAAGATTCCCCCGCTGTGGGATGGGAACGCGGCCCAGAGGATTGCCGGCATCATTTGTGAACGGGGATGACCAGCAGCCCGCGATGGTTTAGAATGAAGCTCACGTCGGGCTGCCAAGGCCGGTTTCCGGCTGGAGTCGCGAGCCCTTCCTGCCTTTCCGGGGCGTGGTGAGCCGTTTCGGCACCGGAGACGTTATGGGTGATAGTTAAGCATGGTTACGAGTCCCGACGTACAACCTGGATCTCCCGACCCCTCGGGCCCCGACTTTTCCTCTCCTCCCACCAAGGGGCAACTCCGGACAGAAGCCTGGCGCTTCGTCATCGTCGGCATCATCAACACCTTTGTTGACCTGGGCGTCCTCAACCTGATCATCCAGGCTACCCACACCGGCCAAAGAGGTTTTGATTTCATGCTCATCAAGACCACCTCTTTTCTGGTGGCCGTCCTCAACAGCTATTTCCTGAATCGGAGCTGGACGTTCCGTGACAAAGGACGCCAGAAGAGCTTCCTGCACTCCGGCAGCCAGTTCCTTATCGTGAGCCTGATTGGCGCAGTCGTTAATGTGGGGACCGCGTCTTATGTCGCTACATTTGTCTCGCCGATATCCGGCCTGGAGAAGCTGTGGCCATCGGCGGCGGCGCTGGTCGGCACCGCCTGCAGCTTTGTGTGGAACTTCATCGGCTACAAATACATCGTTTTCACTTCCCGCGGACAGGCCGCCTACCAGTAGCGGCTGCATTCAACCGATTTCGATTCGCCGCGTCATTACGACCCACATCCGAGTGTGATTACTCCTCTTCACCTCCCTCATCAGCCGCGGTTGTGCGCAGCTGGAGTGTGGGCAGGCCGCTTCCCCGCAGCTGGCGGTTGAGGGCCGGCAGGTCGGTATTCTTCAGCGCGTTCCAGCGCTGCATCACGCTCGCGAAGTTGCCTTCCGTTTCCGCCATGGCATTCGTTTGCGCCTCGGTAGGCGCCGCGTCGCCCCGGTCCACATCGCCATAAAGCGACACCACGTCACCGTTGACGCGCGTGAGGGTGAGCTCCGTGGCAGCCGCCGAAGATTCGCCGGACTTGCCGAGCACGCCGTTCAGCTTGTTCTCAAAAACCGTAATTGCATTTTTAGCCTGGCCGCTGGCCCGCGTCGTCAATGTGTGAAGCTGTTCGCCGGCGGAGCGCGCCTGCAGAACCGCTTCGGCAGCCTGCGTCATCATGGAAGCCAGGCGCGTCTCCATCTGGAACTGCTGCTCGAGGCCGGCAGGAGGGGTCTTTACCCGCGGGTCCATTTTGACTGTCAGTGGAGCCGTGTAGCTCTGGCCGTCTACTGTGAGTCGCACGGTGTATTGCCCAGGCAGCGCGCGCGGGCCTTGCGGCACTCGCGGAGTGTCGTGGGGCACCGCCGAGATAGGATACGAGTAGTGAGTGGCCAGGGGCGTGTCGTAGTGCAGTTTCCACACCCAGCGGTGCGCGCCCGCCGCAGCCGACAGCACCTGCGGCATGCGAATCCAGTACAGAGGTATAAGTTGCTTTTTTAGTTCTTCTTCCGTCAGTTCGGGCTTATCGTTGCTGGCATAGCGGCGAACTACCTTCCCCTGCGCATCGAGGATCTCCAGCGTAACTGCGCCCGAGGCCGGTTGGGCCAGGAAATAGTCAATGATGGCGCCATTCGGCGGGTTCTGGCCCGCGGGCTCATCCGGCGGAAGGGGAGTGTCGGGGTAAGTGGAGCGTCGCACACGGTACGCAGGCGCGGGCTGAAACAGGTGCACTCCCGAACCGGCAACTTCGGGCGTGAGCTGGCGCAGGGGGGTGATGTCGTCCAATATCCAGAACGAACGTCCGTGGGTGGCGACGATCAGGTCAGCGTCGTGAATCCACAAGTCGCGCATGTAGATGTGCGGCAGGTTCAGTTGCAGCGACTGCCAGCGGCTGCCGTCGTCGAATGAGATGTACACGCCGGTCTCGGTACCGGCAAAGAGCAGGCCCTTGCGCACCGGATCCTCGCGCACCGTGTCGGCCGGAGTGTTATCCGGCAGGCCGGTGGTAATGAGCTGCCAGCTCTTGCCGCCATCTTGGGTGCGGTAAATGTAGGGCTTCAGGTCGTTGATGCGGAAGCGCGAGACGGAGGCGTAGGCAGTCTGGTCATCGAAGTGCGAAGCCTCCAGCTGCGTCACTTTGCTCCAGGGCGTGAGCTCCGGCGGAGTGACATTGCTCCAGTTCTTGCCCCCGTTGCGGGTAATCCAGATTTGGCCGTCGTCGGTGCCTGCCCAGATGGTGTTCACATTTTTGAACGAGGGCGCCAGGGAGTAGATCACGCCCCGCTGCTCGCCCGCCTTGGGATTTACCAGCTTGCCTACGCTGCCAGGCGTGCCGGGACTCTGGCGGCTCAGGTCTGGGCTGATGGTCTGCCAGGAATGGCCGCCGTCCGTGGTCTTGAACAGCAGGTTGGCGGCGTAATACATGGTGTGCGGATCGAGCGGCGAGAACATCACCGGCTGCGTGCGGTCGGCCCGGTATTTGCCATTGCGCAGGGGAATGGGAGTAACGTTCTCCACTTGGCCGGTGCTCCAGTGGAAGCGCGACACCTCGGTACGGCCGGCCCCGTAAACGATGTCAGGATTCAGCGGGTCGGGGGCGGCATAGCCGTACTCGATGATGCCCACCGGGCGCCAGTCGCGGAAGGTGATTTCGCCGTCGTTGCCCCGGCTCAAAATACAAACCGAGCCGCTCTCCTGCTGCCCGCTGCACACCTTGTAGGGGAAGTCGTTGCTGACGGCGGCGTGATAAAGCTGCGCCGTGGGCTGGTTATACCACGAGCTCCAGGTCCGGCCGCCGTTGACCGTGACGATCGCGCCCTGGTCGCTGACCAGGAGGATAACGTTGGAATTGTCCGGGCTGATCCAGAGGTTCTGGTAATCGTCGCCGCCGGGTGCGCCCCGCAGGCTGGTCCAGGTTTTGCCGCCGTCCGTGGAACGCACGGTGACGATGCTGGCGCTGTAGACCACGTCGGCGTTTTTGGGGTCAACCCGGGGTATGGGCAGGTCGCCGCCGCCAATGCGCATGGCCGGGCGCGCGTCCTTGGTGATTTCGTGCCAGGTCTGGCCGGCATCGTCGGAGCGGTAAAATCCCAGTCCGGCGGCCGATTCGTAATCGCCCGGCTCCGTGGTAGCCACCGTGGCGTAGAGGCGGCTGGGCTGGCTGGGCGCAATGGCCACGTTGACCTGGACAAGATTCTTTGGCAAGCCGTTGGTCAGTTGCTGCCAGGTGGTGCCGCCGTCGCTGGATTTGAAGAGGCCGCCCGCGGTGCCGTTGAATTCATTGTTGTCCTCCCAGGGGCCTTCCCGCGCTTCCCACATACAGGCGTAGAGCACGTTGGGGTTGGCGGGGTCCATCTCAATGTCGCACCCGCCGGTGTTCTCATCTTTGTACAACACTCTTTGCCAGCTCCGGCCTCCGTCGGTGGAGCGGTAGATGCCGCGCTCGCTGCTGGGCCCGTACGGGTGCCCGAGGACGGCGGCAAATACGCGATTGGGATCGTGCGGGTCAACCGCCAGCGCGGGGATCTGCTGGCTGTCGGGCAGGCCGACATTGGTCCAGTTTTTCCCGCCATCGGTGGACTTGTAGACCCCATCGCCGACCGAGAGGTCGGGGCGATGCAGGCCTTCGCCGCTGCCGAGATAAATAATATTGGGGTCGGAGGCGGCCACTGCGATAGCGCCGATAGACTGCGTGGGCTGGCCATCGAAAATGGGATTCCAGGTGCGGCCGTAATCATCCGACTTCCACACTCCGCCATCGCCCACACCGATGTAGAAAACGTTGGGCTGGCCGGGCACGCCGGTGGCGGCCCGTGTGCGCCCCCCGCGGAAGGGCCCAATCATGCGCCAGCGCATCTGCTGGTACATGGAAGTGGGAATCTGCTGGGCAACAGCGGTGCCAGCCAGAGCGAACAGGGCCAGGCAGGCGACGGCGAACGTACTCACACGAGGCAATCGGATCACGCGCATCCTCCGCAAGAAACCGAGCCGCACAGGATAAACCAAAGAGAGGGGAAACCGAAGAATGTGCGCGGGGCGGGCTTTTGTTGGGTTCAGAGGGTGGAGGAACATCAATAGTAGGTGAGAGTCCGCCGAGTTTCGAGGGGGGACTGAAAAGCGCCGTCTGGGCTGGAACGGTAGGAGACGGTTTGTTCCGTCCAATTGCCGTGGTCGTCGTATTCGTAGGTATAGCGAGCTTCCGAGTATTCATGCGGCTCCGGGGGTTCATCCCCGCTACCGCCCGCCGAGATCGTGCGTGTGATTTCCGATGCCTTATCGCCCTGCTCGTTGTAGGTGGTCTCGATTTCCTGTTCGCGATTGAAGATTCGGCGGCGCAGCATAGTCTGATGCCCGTGAGAATCATAGCTGTAAGCTATCGAGTACGGCCCTGCCTGCCCGCCCATCAGATCTGTGAGCTGTTCGCGAAGTTCCTCAATCGAAGCGCCCGATTCCTGTAAGAGTTGTGCACGCGCATCCGCCGGAATCATCACCTCGGGGCTGGCCAGGATTTGCTTCTCTTCTGAAACGTGTCCCTCCATGTCGTAGGTGCGTAAGGCCCTGCTGATCAGCTCACCTTTCTGGTCGCGCACCTGCACTTCGACAGGCCGGTCCTGCTCGTCATAGATGGTGGTGGCGGTCCCCCCGCCCGGCAGGTTTGGCGGGCGGTCAGCAATCTCGAAAGGTGAACCACCCTGGGCCACATTGGGCCGGTAGTCTTCCGGACGCGAAACCTGCACTTTTGTTTTCCCGCCATGCTCGTCATAGTGGAATGTAATCGGATCATCAGGGCTGTTGCTGGTCCTGATCGCCAGTAGTTTTCCCTTTTCGTCATATGAATAGAGGGTCGCCGCCGGCTTTTCGCCCCTGTTGCCTGTCTCGGTCTTGAGAAGGTGGCCATTCGAATCGTAGGTAAACCGTGTTTGCCACTCCGATTGGTCGCCGTTGCTTTGAATTGTGCTCATGATCCGGCCATCGCTGCTGTACTCGGTCGTCTCGCGATATTTACGCTCCGGGATTTGGGTGCCGTCGGCAAGAGTACTTGCGGGATAGGTGTTCTCTTGAATACACGTTTCTACAGGACCTTTCAGTCCGCGCTGTGCACGGTCCGACATGTGAGGACCACTACTTTCTCCGGCCGTTTCCCCTTCTCTGCCCGAGCGGCCAGCAGAGACGGCCGGCGCAATCAACAACAAACACAATACAGACGCAGCCACGCACCACGATTGCAAGCGCATTTGGTCACCCCGCGGGAGGTTCTAGGGATCCCGTGGCTCCATTTGGACTTTTCCATTTTAGCTGCAGGGGAGAATACCTGTTGATAAATCGTCTGTTCCTGTTTGGATGACGTGGATGGACACAGCTTATCTACCGCACTGCGTTAAAGGCTGCAGGGATGGCCCACTTGTGGCATCCTAGAAGCCCCCAGGTGCAAAGGAACAAAGGATTGCCCGTGAACTGCCGCAGGGCCCTGATCATTCTCCTCATGTTTGCTTTCTCCTCCTTGGCTGCCGCCCAGCCGGTCCGAATTATTTTCGACACCGACATGGGCAATGACATTGATGACGCCCTCGCTCTCGCGATGCTACACGCCTTGGAGAGCCGCGGCGAGGCCCAGTTGCTGGCCGTGACCATCACCAAAGACAACCGCTGGGCCGCGCCATACGTGGACCTGGTGAACACGTTTTACGGACGCGGCGATATTCCCATCGGCGTGGTGCGCAACGGCAAAACGCCGGAAAGCAATCCCATGATCCAGGGCCCATCGGAACGCAAGCGGCCGGACGGCAGTTACGTGTACCCGCACAAAATAACCGACGGCAGCCAGGCGCCTGAAGCGGTCGCCCTTTTGCGGAAAGTGCTGCAGCAGCAACCCGACGGCAGCGTGGTGATTGTGCAGACCGGTTTCAGTACTAATCTTGCGCGCCTGCTCGATTCGCCGCCGGACAGCGCCAGCCCGCTCAGCGGCCGCGAACTGGCGGCGAAAAAAGTTCGCTTGCTGGTGGCCATGGCGGGAAACTACGTTTCCACCAAGCCGGAATTCAACGTGGAGACCGATGTTCCCTCAGCCAGCAAACTGTTTGCGGAGTGGCCCACCCCTATCGTGGTCAGCGGATACGAAGTTGGGGAATCCATGCTCTTCCCGGCCACCAGCATCGAACACGATTTTGCCTATGTACCCGATCATCCGGTAGCGGAGGGCTATCGTCTGCTGATGAAGATGCCCTACGATCGCCCGACTTGGGACTTAACCGCCGCGCTCTATGCGGTTTGGCCAGACCACGGCTTTTTCGACCTGTCGGCCCCCGGCAGGATCACCGTGCTTCCCGATGGCGGAACCAGGTTCGCTCCCGACGCCAAGGGCAACACGCGCTACCTGATCGCTACCGCGGCCGAGCGCCCGCGCGCGCTGGAAACCATGATCCTGCTGGCCAGCCAGCCGCCCGAGCAGGCGCGCGCGGCCGCGGCTCATTAGACGTGCACAGCGCACTATAACTGCGGCTTGACTTGGGAAAACTTCAGTGGCACGATACGCCCTGCACCGCCTCTCTGCAGAGTAGTTCTCGGGTAGGTAACCCCATTCCACCCCAGAGGCGTACGGCCTGGTTCCCAGGACGAACGAACCCAGCGGAAAAAACGACTACCGGCAGAGTCACAAGAACACTGGAACATTCTCATCGCCGCATGGGGGCATCGTCCTTCTCGAAAGCTGAAATTTAAGCGGGAGGCAACATGAAGAGAACGAGCATCCATCCCGCCTCGCGGCGGGCGTTCCTTGCGACATTGGGGAGTTCGGGGACGGCGTTAGGAGCCACTCTTTTATTCCCGAATCGAGCCCACGCTGATGGCGAAGATGGCGACGGCCAACACGCATCCTGTGCCCTGCTCAACCCCATTCCCGGAGGTTTGGCTCCGTTTAAACCCTTCGCGATTTTCATCCA
>DATEGM010000248.1:0-8099 GCA_035280085.1 Terriglobales bacterium | reverse complement strand
CGGCAATGGGAGTCAGGTTGCCCCACGAGTAGGCGGTGGGGACGTCGAGCACATAGCCGATGAGCCCGGCCAAGCTGACGGACGCTGCCAGCGCAGCGGCGAAGGCCTGGAGCGCATTGCGCGCTCTACCCGGTTTTTTGCGGGCGAGAAGCAAACTTCCGCCAAGGATGAGAAAACATACCGCCGCATTGGGCGCCATGCGGGCCGGCACGGAAGGCGCAACTCGGGTGCTGTCGAAAAATAATTGGTCAATACCGGAATTGAAAACGAAGACGTACTCGCAGGTGGTCAGCAGCCCTAGTAGAAAGCTAACTGCGGCGGCAACGTGGGCCAGGGTAAACCTGGACCGCACCAGCAGCAGCAGGGCAAGTCCACAAAACATGAGGCAAAGGCCGGCGTTGTAACGCACGGGCAGGGACTCGGGCAACCATCCTCGTAGGGCAAGTACATATCCCGTGTGCCAACCGATGAGTACCAGAATGCCCAAACCGAAGCCCAGTGCTCCTGCGCTTGCGACCATTTTGTCGACCCACCCTCGCGAACCCTCCCGCAGGGGCTCCAGAATGGGGTCTGTGGAAACTGCTGCAGTGGGCAGGAGTTGGGGACCGGAAGGTTTGCCACGATGAGGAGCTTGGGCCGGTGTGGCCATAGATCAGTTTTCTCCTCTCTGTGGAGAATCAGGAGAATCCAGGATTTCGCGAATTTTGGCGGTCAGCGCCTTCAGGGTGAAGGGCTTGTGCAGGAACCGGTTGCCCAGCTCAGCCAAGCCGTGCTGCATGACCGTGTTCTCGGCGTAGCCGGAGACATAGAGCACCTTCAGCCCGGGGCGCTGCGCCAGTAACTGCTCCCCCAGTTCACTGCCGCTCATTTTGGGCATGACCACATCGGTAACCAGGAGCTGGATTTCGCGGCCGCAACTCGCCGCCAGTTCCAGCGCTGCGGGACCATTGGGGGCGGCCAGCACGGTGTAGCCGCGCTGCTCCAGGTATTCGCGTTCTGATTCGCGAACAGCGTCTTCATCTTCCACCAGCAGCACGGTCTCGCTGCCGCGCAGCTGCTGCGAGTTGCGCGGCACAGGTTCCGGACCCGCCACCGCGGCTGGGGTGCGCGGCAGGAAGATCTTGAAGGTAGTGCCGGCCGCAACCTCGCTGTGCACCGTAATGTGCCCACCGCTCTGCTTCACGATGCCGTAGATGGTGGCCAGCCCCAGCCCCGTGCCCTTGCCCTTCTCCTTGGTGGTGAAAAACGGCTCGAAGATATGAGGCAGAACCGCGGGAGCAATGCCCGTGCCGGAATCGCTGAAGGCCAGCAAGATGTATTCTCCCGGAGCTACGTCGGGTTGAGTGCGACAATAGGCTTCGTCTAGTTCCACGTTGCGGGTCTCGATGCGGAGGTGCCCGCCATGCGGCATGGCATCGCGCGCGTTGGTGGCCAGGTTCATCACGATCTGCTCCAACTGCACCGGATCAGCCTTGAGCGGCCACAGCTCCTTGCCCAGCTGCAGCGACAGCTGCATGTCCTCGCCGATGAGGCGGGAGAGGTTTTTGCAGATTTCCTCCAGCGTACTGTTCAGGTCGAGCACACGCAGGGCCTGCACCTGCTTGCGGCTGAAGGTGAGCAGCTGGCGGGTGAGGTCGGCGGCGCGCCGCGCAGCCTTCAGGATTTCTTCTCCGTGGTGGCGCAGCTGGCTTTCGGGCTCGAGCGCGTCCATCATCAGCTCGGCGTAGCTGCTGATCACCATGAGCAAATTATTGAAGTCGTGGGCCACGCCTCCGGCCAGCTGCCCGATAGCATCCATCTTCTGCACCTGCAGCAGCTGCTCTTCCAGCTTGTGTCGTTCCGTCGTGTCACGGTCATTGGAAATGAAGTGGGTGATTTGCCCGGTGGCGTCGAGCACCGGGGTAATGGTCTTTTCCGCGTAATAGAGCTCGCCGCTCTTCTTGCGGTTGACCATCACCCCGCGATAAACCTCGCCGCGCAGGATGGTCTGCCACATCTGTTGGTAGAAATGCGCGTCCTGCGACCCGGATTTGAGCACTCGCGGATTCTGTCCCAGCACTTCCTCCCGGGTGTATCCGGTGAGTTTTTCGAAGGCAGGATTGACGTACTCGATGGCGCCTTCGCGATTGGTCATCACCACCACGTCGGCAGCCTGCTCCACGGCGCTGGAGAGCTTGCGCAGCCTCTCCTCGGCCCGCCGGCGCTCGGTGATGTTAAGGTCCATTTCCAGGATCAGGGACGAGCCATCAGTGTCCGTGAAGGGGAAGTCATAAATGTCGTAACAGCTGCCGTTGGGCGCCTGCCATTCCCAATGATGGGGCGCGCCGGTTTGCAGCGGAGTGAAACTCTGGCATTCGGGGCACGGCTCGGAACGGTGGAATATGTATTCGTAGCAGCGCCGGCCCTGGGACTCCCCAAAATGCGCGCGGAAGCAGCGGTTGCCGAAACGCACGTGGTGATCCGGCGTGAGCAGGCAGACCATTACGGGCAGGATTTCCAGGACATTATGCAGGCGCTGGCGTTCTGCCTGGGCTGCCGTCTCGGCGCGCCGGGGTTCGGTGACATCGCGCAGATTAAAAACTACGGCTCCGACCGCCGGGTCATGCAGCCAGTTGGTGCCCACGCCTTCAATGTCGCGCAGGCTCCCATTGTGGTGCCGGAAAGACACCTGTAATGGTTCCCCCGGGTGTCGCAGCAATTCCTTCCACCAGCGCCGGGCCTGGCCGGGGTCCTCGCCATTCAGTAGATCGAAGCCGTTACTGCCCAGCAATTGCTGGGTCTCCAGTCCCAGCACCCGCGGGCAGGAATTGCTGGCCCACTGAATCATGCCCTCAGCATTCATGAGCACGGTGGCATCAAAGGCGTTCTCCACCAGGGCGCGGAAATGCTGCTCGCGTGAGCGCAGCTCCGCCTGTGCCTGCTTCAGGCGGCTCTGGTGTTCCTGCAAGCTGAGGACAAAGCGCAGCGTGCGCTGCAGGGTGGCCGGGTCGAGTTTGCCTTTGGCGAGATAATCGCAAGCCCCGCTGCGCATCGCCTCCACCGCCACCTGCTCGTCACCATGTCCGGTAAGGAGAACCACCGGCAGGTCCAGCCCCCGCCGGCGCACTTCCCGCAGCAGATCCAGTCCCGTCTCCACCCCCAGTTGGTAGTCGAGGAAGAGCACGTCGTAGCTGCCCTGTTGGAGTTGCTCCAAAGCGGGCGCCACAGCATCGGCGTGGGCCAGATGAACGGGAGCATCCGGCAGCGCGCGGGCCAGCAGATGGCGGAACATGGCTATATCGTCGTCACTGTCGTCCACCAGGAAAATGCGCACCGGTTGCTTCGCCGGCGCCGGACCGAATTCAGCAGGCGAAACCAGCGCACCGGGCGCCAGTGCCGCGGCGATGTGGGACGCGCTCACAGGCCCACGCTAACACGCGCCGTTCTGGTGCTCGTTGTCGCCCCACCACTTACAAAGGGGCGGGGATTCCCATCTGCAAACCTTTCCCAAAAATGCAGGCCGGGAGCACGAAAGTGCCGCCCCGGCTCGACTCTCCTTTCCCATTTGTGGAATGAACCAGCCAGAAATAGTGTTTTTGCATTGCAAACTGCCGCCCCGGGGCGCGACTATCAAAGCAGAAACAATTGCAGTGCTGAGCCCACTTTGATGGGTGCGCTGGATACGGTTGCCCGCGCATGCGGGCACTAATGGATCAACCGAGCGCAGCAGTTCTTCAGCATGGTGGCGGACTTGGGCGGCTGGAGTTACCTCGCAGGCTCCAGTGGCCTCCTGGAGGCCGGATCGACCCTCCCAGCGTGGTGAGAAGAACGCTGCACCCTTCCCGGAGGACTCCATGCATATCGCTGCTCACCTGCCTTCCCCCCGGTAAGGCTTAATCCCGATCTGTGACTAGGACTGGCAGCTGAGCCGCACGCAGTGAGTGTGCGTGCGGTCTTGTGCCGCCTGGCAAGCGCAAGGGGTGTCCTCGTGGGACACCGCTTGCGGCGGGCCGCTTTACGGCCCGGAAAGGACTCCTTTATGCGCCCCTCGTGTGGTCTTGTATGCCTGCTGTTTGCTGTCTGCCTGCTGTCCTTGCTCTGCACGGCGCAGGTTCAGGCTAAGTTTCCCGGCGGCCATGCGCTCAGAGCTGCGAGAGGGGAGGTCCTGGTCAAGTTCCGCCAGGTGAGCGCCGGCGAGTTGCAGGGCCTGGCGCGGACGCACAACCTTGATCGCAGCCGTCGCCTGGGTGGAGTAGCGCGTCTCTATCGCTTCCGCTCGCGTTCCCGGAGCACCGAAGAACTGGTCCGGCAATTCTCTTCCCGTCCTGATGTTCTCTACGCCGAGCCCAATTATGTAGTCCAGGCTGTGCAGCAGCCCAATGATCCGCGCTTTGCCGAATTGTGGGGCCTGCACAATATCGGCCAAGGTTTCGGGTTCCCGGCCGGGACCGCGGGAGCCGATATCGGCGCGCTGGAAGCCTGGAGTTTCTCCACCGGAAACACGAGCCACGTGGTCGCGGTAGTTGATACCGGCATTGACTACACGCATCCCGATCTGCAGGCCAACATCTGGTCTGCGCCCGCTCCCTTCGCCGTGACCATTGCCGGTTCCACGGTGAACTGCCCCGCCGGCAGCCACGGCTTCAACGCCATCACACTGGCCTGCGATCCCATGGACGACAACAAGCACGGCACTCACGTTTCCGGCACCATCGGCGGCGCCGGGAATAACGGGCAAGGAGTGGTGGGAGTGAACTGGACCACGCGACTGATGGGCATCAAGTTTCTGAACGCCAGTGGCTCTGGCTATGTGGCCGATGCCGTAAACGCCATTGAGTTCGCTATCCAGGCAAAGAACGCCTTCGGCCCAGCGGCGGATGTGCGCGTGCTTTCCAACAGCTGGGGCGGAGGCGGTTTCTCGCAGGCTTTGCTGGACGAGATCAAGCGAGCGGGCGACAACAACATGCTGTTTGTGGCAGCCGCGGGCAACAATGGCTACAACAACGACCTGAGCGCCTTCTATCCCGCCAGCTACAACGCAGCCAATCTGATCGCCGTTGCCGCCACCGACAATAATGACTCCCTGGCTTCGTTTTCTAATTACGGCCCCACCAGCGTGCAACTGGGCGCTCCCGGCGTCAACATTCTGTCCACTGTGCTGGGCGGGCAATATGGCTATCTCAGCGGGACCTCCATGGCGGTGCCGCATGTTTCCGGGGCCGCAGCGCTGGTGCTCTCGCGATGCGCATTGAACACACCCGCCCTGAAAGCCAATCTGACTGAGCAGGTGGATCTGGTGCCCGCCCTGAACACAATTACGGCCAGCGGAGGACGCCTGAACGTGAACAACGCGCTGCGCGATTGCACGGCGCCGGTGGGCCTCTCTCCGGGCGCGCTGGCATTTGCGCGACAGGTGGTGAACACAGTGAGCACACCGAAGACGGTTAACGTCACCAACCGCCAGGCTGTCTCGCTGACGGTGACTAGCATTTCAGCGGATGGCGATTTCCGCCAGAGCAACAACTGTGGCCAGCAGCTTGCGCCGGGAGGCGCCTGCAAGATTACGGTCACGTACAATCCCACGGCTGTGGGATATGTCAGCGGCGCGCTCACCGTGACGCATAATGCCGCCAACAACCCGCAAAGCGTACCGCTGTCAGGTTACGGCATCGTTCCTGCTGCGGTAACGCCGCAAACAATTAACTTCGCCGGCGTGGTCTTGGGCAGCAGCAGCCGCGCCCAGTACGTTAAGCTGACCAACAACCAGTCCACTCCGCTGAGTATGAATGGCATCAGCATCAGCGGCGCATTCACTCAGACCAATACCTGCGGAACAGCGGTTGGCCCGCTGCAGAGCTGCAACGTACTGGTGACGTTCACCCCGGTGGCTCTCGGCGCCCACTCCGGAACTCTCACCATCAATTACAACGCCAGCAATAGCCCGCAAACGGTCACACTGGCAGGAACCGGCGTTCCGCGAGTGACGCTCTCTCCCGCCACGCTGGATTTTGGCGGAGTTGTCGTGGGCTCCACCAGCCTGAGCCGGAGCGCCAGCCTGATGAACAGCCAGAAAAACGCCACCCTGGCGATCAGCAGCATTAGCGCCAGTGGTGACTTCACGCAGACCAACAACTGCGGCACCCTGCTCGGTCCCAGCCTGACCTGCGTGATCAATGTGACCTTCAAACCATCAGCCATGGGGCTGCGCAGCGGCTCGGTGGTCATCACCAGTAATGTGCCGGAGAGCCCGCAGGTGCTGGCGCTCTCCGGTACCGGCTTAGGATTGCCGGATCTTACGGAGAGCTCGGTTAGTGTGCCGGGCACACTGGCTGCAGGCAAGAGCGCACAGGTGAGCGACACGACCGTAAACCGGGGAACCGGCAATGCCGGCAGTTCAACCACGCGCTACTATCTTTCCACCACAGTGAGCAGCACTCCGGCGGGAGTTTTGCTTTCGGGTTCGCGAGTGGTGCCGGCCCTGGCTGCCGGGAGTTCCTCAACTGGAACAGCCACCGTGACTGTCTCGCCATATGTGCCCGCGGGCAGCTACTATGTCCTGGCCTGCGCTGACGCTAACAATTACGTGGCCGAGTCAAACGAGAACAACAACTGCGCGGCTTCTCCCTTGGTGCAGGTGGCCGCGCAATAGCCAAGGAGGAGCGCCATAGTAAAGCCCAGGACGGAAGTCCTGGGTAGTGCCCCACATTACAAATCCGAGCCCCGTAGGGAATCTGAATCAACCCTACGGCGCGAAGCGAATGATCCCAAACCGGCTGGGATTGTGGAAGGCCTCGTGCTGGGCCACGACCGTGCTCCATGCCATGAGGGAACGCTGCTCGTCTGAGCCGGTGCCTTCAGCACGGTAAAAATTGCCGCGCCATTGCGCCCCGGGTGAGATGCTGGTTTTCATCGCGCTCAGCGGAATCCGCATCTCGCACATCCACAGGTGCCGCTTGTCGTCAATCCGCACCGCGTGTTCGAAACCGGAGTTCCATGCAGCATCGTTGAAGGGCTTCTTATCCAGATCAATCTCCAGGTCCAGCCACTGATTGTTGGGCGCCACCTCAAATTCGTAATAGTGGTTGACCTTCTTCGGTTCAGGATTGATGAATACCTCCACCACATCCCGCTCCCATAACTCCCAGCGCTCTTTGGCCGGATCTTCTCCCTTGTAAACACTTATGTGTTGATAAGGGCACCAGAAAGCAAAGTAAACGTATTTTTCGCTCCACAGGCTGGCCACTTCCGTTTTCAGTTCCGGGTAGCGCTTCTCACCGGTGTAGTTGTGGTCGAAGGTGGCGCGCGGCACCAGCCGCCACACACCTTTGTCCAAGTCGCCGTCGGGCGCAAAATCGCGGGTCACGTGCTGGCTGTTTAATGAAATGTTGCTCGTATAGGAAGTTGGTGGAGTGCTCATGGCGGTCAGAAGAAGCAGGAATAGGGGAATCATGGAGCCGAGTAGCTTGGCACAGGGACGATGTATTTGTCACGGGAAAGCTGGCTGCGATGGAAGACGCTTCTTACAACTGTCATGTGGAGCGAGGGCGCACGCCCGAGTCGAAAATTGAGGCGTTCAGCGGGCGTCCGAGCCCGCTGCCGAAATCCTGAGCGCAGCGAAGGATCCTGTGACCACCACACCATTTCACCTGTCATGTTGAGCGAGGGCGCATGCCCGAGTCGAAACACCCCTGCTCGGAAAAGAGCGACGGGCTGCTCAAAGGAGTTCTCCCCAGGCACTACAAGCCACGAAGTGGCAAGGTCAGAGAAAACTCCCTGGCGCGATTTTGACGCATGCGGCTCTGTAGGGGTCTTTCGACTGCACAGGCCGATTCGCATGCGACTCGGCCTGTTTCGCTCAAGATGACAGATCTAGAAAGTTAGCGAAGTCCCGCCAGCTCCTGCAGGCGATGCCAGTTGGCCAGCCGGTCCTCGGTGGCTTTCTTCAGAAACTCGTCCGCTTCGCCCTGCTCGTTGAAGTGGCGAGCAAAACGCCCTTCGGTGCGCGCGAAGCTGACGAAGTCCACCGGCTGGTTATTGTGCGGATCAATGTACCAATCCTGCTTCATGGCGGGATTGCCTGCCAGGCTCAGGCATTCGCGGATGCGCTCGCCCTTGCGCGG
>DATEGM010000247.1:0-13274 GCA_035280085.1 Terriglobales bacterium | reverse complement strand
CAGGCTCAGCACAGAAAGGCGGCGGGCAAAACGCACATAAGCAGCGATTACGCCCATGACCAGGAAGGCGCTGCAGACATCGGCATAGGCGAGTTGCCGGGCTTCGAAATGCGCCAGGAAAAGAGCATCGCCAGCCACCTTGCCGACCACGTAGCTGGTTATGATCAGGAAAAGGCAGGAGCACAGCAGCAGGCCTCGCCCCAGGTCTCCGGGGCGGAGATTGAGAACCCGTTCGAGCCAGCGAAGCATAGGCACCTTTCGCCTGCCAGGTGGTGCTGAACCTCAGCTAACGTCTACTTTCGGGCCTTGTCTACCGGTTAGGTTGAGCCGTTGCCCCCGAACCCGCCGCTGCCGGGGACGCGCCGGGCACAGTGGCTGTGCGGTCGAACAGCACATCCTTCCGGTCCATGTACTCGGCCGTAAACTTCGAATTTCCCGAAATCTCCAGAGCCGAAGCCCTGCCTTGCGGGTAATAGCTGGAGAGCATGCCGGTGTCGATCAGAAATATTGTTCCACCAAAGCGGGCCCGGATCCGTCCGTCTTTCTGTGGCGTATGTCCAACCACGATTCGCGAAGCGTGATAGGCGGCGAGTAAATGCGGCGCCTCGGCAGCCCCTTGCTCATCCGTCCACTGATCGTACCCGCGAAACCACAGTGGCCCGTTGCTGGCAACGCTCAGCCACTGGCCATATCCCGCAAAGTTATTCAGGATCTGTACTTGTGTGTGCTCGGGGAGCGTATCTCCGGGGTTGGTCAAATTAGGGTGCCGCGTGCCCGGTGCATTCTGGCGCGCCTGTAATTCCGCCTGGACCACCGCCGTGATTTCCTGCAGGGTGAAGAAGGGCAAGACGAGTCTCTGACTCACCATGAATTTTTTGCCTGCATCGAAAGATGCGATTTCCTCCTGAACGCGCTTGTTGATCTCGTCCAGTTTCAGCGAACTCACGCTCGGGTCAAGTCCGCCATGCAGAAAAATCACGTGGTTGATGTCCGCCACCGCCGGCCGTTCTCGCAGCCACTTGCCATATTTTCCTTCGGGACTGAAGGCTTCGCGCTGCTCAATGAAGCCCGCCGGGTGCTGGGCCTGCCATTCCTCCTCCGTGCTTGCCGAAAACATCTGCGGTATGGTTTGCAGCAAGGCGGCATGGTTCTTGCGCCACTCGGCATATTGCTGATAAGCAGAATGCCTGCGCCTGTCCGAATCCTTTTCGGCGAAACTGGCATAATTCCCCGCCGTTACGTAGCGGAGATCGCCCATGATGTTCATCACCTCGTGATTGCCCAGAAGGACGACAACATGACCCCCCTTTTTGGCGGCCTCCTTCTGCAACGACATCAGGAAGTCCATTACCTCCCGCGGCTTGGGCCCTCGATCCAGGAGGTCGCCCGTTTGCACCAGGGTCGTGTCATTCCCCGTCCAGTGGAGCTGGGCGTCAATCAATCCGCTGCGCTGCAGGATCAGCACGAAGTCATCGAAATCACCGTGGACGTCCCCCACCGCCATTATTGTCGGCTGCTGTGGGGAAGCAGCCGCGTAAGCCGCCAGGATTGTCAGGCTTAGGATCGCGAGCAGAATTGGCGCCGCCACGCGGCTGCGGCGCACCAAGCCTCGTCCAAAACTGACCATGTCCAACTCCCCGGAAGTCTTGAAGATATAGCGCGTATTAGGCGGCAGCACCCGGGCCCCAAGTGGAGGGCATCTTAGGCTGCGCTGGTACGCAAGTCAATCGCAGACTTCCCCGGGAACTGCTTCGACGCGGCTCGCCATATGTGGGGTATGCCACTCGCTGGCCGGGCCGGTAAGCTACTCTCAATCAGTGGGTTATAGAGCCGTCACGTCGGCCAAAGTGCGGCGCTCCAGCGCTCGGGCCCTGGTCCGGCGTCCCGGCGCGCACAACCTTGCGAAATCGCCCCGATGGGAGTAGAAGGGGTGTCGCTTGAGGTGTTTGCATGCGCCCCCTTCGCCATCGGTGCAGCGGGCTAGCCATAGTGCTCATTTTTTTGCTCGCCCCAGAACTCTGCGTTGGGGCCGGCGAACAAAACCTCAGCCAAGAGCAGATTGAGCACTTTCTCCGTACCGCCAAGGTAGTCAACATCAGGCATAGCAGCAAAGGGATTACCGATACATTGCGGTTGACGCTCAGCGATGGCACGGTCACCCATGACGCGTCTTTCCAGGCGATTGATGCACACAAAACCGAGATGACGCTTTCTGACGGGCGCCGCGAACTGCTTTTCGTCGATTCCTATAAGTACAATATTGCCGCTTACCGCCTGGCTCAGCTGCTCGGGCTCGACGACATGCTTCCCGTTTACGTCGAGCGGAGATGGCAAGGTCAAACCGGTTCCCTCAGCTGGTGGCTCCCCGTGCAGATTGACGAAGCCGAACGCATCAAGCGCAAGATATCGCCTCCCGACTCCGATGACTGGAACAAGCAGATGTATAAGGTCCGGGTTTTGGACGAGTTGGTGTATGATACCGACCCCAATCTCACGAATGTCCTTATCAGCCCTGATTGGAAAATTTATCGTATAGACTTCACTCGGGCCTTTCGGCTTGCTAAAACACTAAGGAACCCGAAGGACCTGGTGCGCTGCGATCGAACATTGTTCGACAAGCTGAAGGCACTCGACAAAAATGAGTTGGCGAGGAGAACCACGGGCTACCTGACCAAAGACGAAGTGGGGGCCGTGATGGCCCGGCGGGACAAGATCGTAGCCTCTTTCCAGAAATTAATCGCTGAGAGCGGCGAAAATCAGGTGCTGTATTAAAACTGGTCACTTAGAGGAGGAAGTATGAGAAGAGCCGTAACCATCTGCGGCGTTTTATTGCTCACGTTAATTACTGTCGCCCTGAGCGCAGCCGATTCCAGCACAGCTAAAGCAAAATGGATTAAAGGGTGGGTCAGCGATTCCAAATGCGGGGTGAAGGGCGCCGGCCCCGGCCATGAAGCCTGCGGGAAAAAATGCCTCGCCGCCGGCGAGCATGTGGTATTTGTCTCCGAGCACGATAAGAAAGTTTACAAAGTAGACAATGAGAATGCCCTAAAAGATCAGATCGGACATCGTCTGGCGGTGAAGGGCACCGTGGATCAGGCCAGCGATACGATTCACGTTGACAAAGCCAACCGCTTGCCCGAAAAGGGCCGCGCGTCCTCTGCTGGCGAAACGCAGTAGTTCCGGACCCGGAACGCGGCCGCCAGCACCGACTTCTTAGTAGTGAATGGGAAGCCGTGTGTCCTGGAAATGGCCGCGTGACCCGGGAATCAAGGGAGGCGACTATGTCCGCACCGGTAATTGCCGATACTGAACGGGCTCGCCTGTCTGACCTTCGAAGCTACAAGATTCTCGACACCGACCCCGAGAAGAGTTTCGATGACCTTACCCTGCTCGCCTCCCACATATGCCAGACTCCAATAGCCCTCATTACTCTGATTGACGAGGACCGCCAGTGGTTCAAGTCGCGCGTCGGAGTTTCGATTGCCCAGACGCCGCGCGAGGTGGCGTTCTGCGCCCGCGCCATCGAGCAGCCTGATCTGTTTATCGTGCCGGACGCGACCAAGGATGACCGCTTCAAAGCCAACCCCTTCGTTGTGGCGGAACCCAAGATTCGTTTTTATGCTGGCGCGCCTTTTCGCAGTTCGAGCGGCTATGCGCTGGGAACACTGTGCGTGGTTGACTGCGTGCCGCGGGAACTTACGCGCGAGCAGGGCAACGCCCTTCGCGCTTTGAGCAGGCAGGTGCAGTCTCAACTGGAACTGCGAAGGAACCTCATGGAACTGAAGAGCGCGTTGGCTGAACGCGACAAAGCCGAGCAGGAGCGCGACCACACCATGGAGGAACTTCATCATACGCTGGAGCACGTGCAGCGGTTAAGCGGCCTTATCCCCGCCTGCTCGACCTGCAGGCTGGACGTGACGATTCCGGCCGACGTAAATGCCATTTCTCCCGTCGTGGATGGTGTGTTGCAGATCGCCAGAGAAATGAAGTGCGCTGAGGGTCATGAGTACGAAGTCGAGATGGCATTGCGGGAAAGCATTGCCAACGCCATCGTTCACGGATGCAAGGGCGATGCCACCAAGAAGGTTGAGTGCTGCGTGGTCTGTGAGGGCTCGTCGGAGATAGTTATCATAGTCCGCGACCCGGGTGAGGGCTTTAAGCCGGAGATTGTTCCCAGTCCGCTTAGCGGCAACAACGTCTACTCCACCCATGGACGCGGGATTTATCTGATCAACCAGTTGATGGATGAGGTGCGGTTCGAAGCGCAGGGTACGGAGATCACAATGCGGAAGAAATCGCGCACCCCCTAACTGTCGGTGTCCAGCACTCAGAAATCTAGGCGGGAGTGGAAACAATAACATTCGTTCTTGAGCCGCGGAGCGGCGCCAGAATTTAGCCCCGGACCTAAGTCCGGGGTACAAAGTGGAGTAAATTCGTAGCCCCAGCGGGGCGCAAGAGCTTTTTCACACAGAGTCGTAAGAGCAGGGCCCAAATCGGACGTGCTCTTCCGTCTTTCACGAAGCAAGCAAGCTGTCAGCCCGGAGCAAGATCGAATGACGTTATCCCTGGCGACCCAGATACGCGGCGACGTAGTCGTGCTCGTGTGCCACGGCCGTATCGTGTTCGGAGATGAAGGTGCCGTGTTCCGCGAAAGAGTCAGGAATGCGCTGACCGGGACGCCGAAGATTGTGGTTGATCTTTCCGGCGTTGACTACGTTGACAGCGGCGGGCTGGGCATCCTCGTAGGACTCCACATCACCGCGAAAAAGCGGGGCGGCGACATCAAGCTGCTGTCCCCAAATCAGCGGGTTCAAAATGTGCTCGGCCACACCAAGTTGAACACTGTGTTTTCAACCTACAGGACCCTCGAGGAAGCGCTTTCCGCCTTCTCCGGGCGAGTCGCCTGAAGGCATCGCTCGCCCAGAAACTCTGGTGCTCGTGTTCTTACTGCCTGAAGGTCGCTATCATTAGCCGCTCGGCGAGACGGGCGCAGTGACGGAGTAAGAGCCGCCAGGGACAACTCCGGGGCAATATCGGAATAAGGCGACGTAAACTACAATTCGGGTTTACCCAGTGAAGATCCCGGGCTCCCGCCGCGTCCTGCTTCCCGCCGCGCTCCTGCTCGGCTTGGCCATGGGATATTACTATTACGGGCTGCTCCTGCCGCTTCGCCGCAGTGCATATCACGTGACCAACGGTTCGCCGGGAAACTGGTCCGATCTCTACCCGCGCTGGCTGGGCGCGCGCGAAGTACTCCTGCACCGTCGCAACCCCTACAGCCCCGAGCTGACGCGTGAGATCCAGCGCGGTTTTTACGGGCATGCTCTTGACCGTTCCAACCCGAAGGATCCGGCGGACCAGGAAGGATTCGCCTACCCGCTCTACGTTGTGTTTCTGCTGGCCCCAACCATATTCATTCCCTTTTCTATTGTGCGAACGGTTTTTTCTTTCGTCCTGGTGCTGCTGGCTCTGGCCACCATCTTCTGGTGGGTGCGTGGGATGCGGCTGCGTTTTTCAGCGGCTTCCTCGCGTCTCGCCGTCATCGCGGTGATGAGCAGCTATCCGGTTCTTGATGCAATCCATTTGCAGCAATTCACCTTGCTGGTGGCGGCGTTGATGGCGGCGGCGATTGCGGCTCTGGCCGGTAATCGCCTTATGCTTGCGGGGGTGCTGCTGGCCAGTGCCACCATCAAACCGCAGCTGGTTTTTGTGCTGGCGCTCGGGCTTGTGTTGTGGAGCATTGCGGATTGGCGTGAGCGCAAGTCTTTTCTTGCGGGATTTGGGCTCACTCTCCTGCTCCTTATCGGTTCCGCCGAACTGCTGTTGCCGGGCTGGCCGGGGCTGTGGCGGCAGGCGGGCAAAAGCTACCTCGCCTACGTGCGGCCCTCATTGCTGGGCAGCGTCTTGGGACCAGCGGCGGGGGTGGCGGCAGGCAGCGCCGCCGTTCTGGTCACGATTGTCCTGTTCTGGCGTTTCCGGCGGCATGGCCCGGGCTCGCAGCCCTTCAATTTTTTGATTGTGACCGCCTTGTTCACTTCCACCCTGGTGGCCCCGAATGCCGGCAGCGCCAAGTACAACCTGGCGCTGCTTGTACCCGCTTGTCTTTGGTTGTTTACTTTTGGCGTGGAGTTGAAAACGAGGGGCACCCTGGCTCGCTTCAGTTGGTGGCTTGCTGTTAATGCGCTGCTCTGGCAATGGCTGTTGGCTCTGATCGTGGTAGCTGGCGTCGTGGCGTTCCGTCACCCGCTGCAACGCGAAGCCACTCTGTTCGCTGCCGCTCCGGAAATCCTGCTGTTCTACTTCCCCCTTCTGCTTCTGCCTTTTCTGTTGAGCGCCTTGCTTCATCTCAACAAGTGCCCGGTCGCAGCTGGATACGACGCCGGTTAAGAACGGCGGGTGTTATCGCTATTTGTCGCATTCCTTGTTAACCTCTGCGGCATGAGCATCAACCCGGCGAAAAGGACGGATGCCGACCACGGCTCCTGGACTCTCCGGGTTGTAACCTGGGTGTACATCATCGGGTTGGCTGTGATGCTGAGCTTGTGGGGCGCTTTTCTTGCCCGGCAAACTTCGCTTCTGGGTTATAGCTACCGCTACGACTTTCTTTGTGGATACGTGGGCGCTCGTGCCATCGTTACCGGAAATTCGGGCAAGCTCTATGACCTTTCTGAGCAGCACCTGCTGAGCGACGCAGCCATCGCCCCTTACCAGCGCTCCCGATTGCTACCGTTCGTCTATCCAGCTTATGTGGCGGTCTTGCTTGCGCCCCTGGGCTGGCTTTCCTATTCGCACGCATTCCTGCTTTGGGACGGCATCAATCTGGTGCTCGCATTAATTCTCTCGGTGCGCCTTTCTCAGCTGGGAAGTGGCAAGCGCGAGAAGATGGCCCTCTTTTTGGCAGCCTGGACTGCCATGCCACTACTGCTTACGTTGCTGCATGCGCAATTCGGAATGTTGCCTGCGCTGGGCCTCGGTGAAGCATTGCTGGCGTTGCGAGCCGGAAGGAGCGCCCGCGCCGGAGCCTGGCTCCTGCTCGGCTTGATTAAGCCGCAACTGATTCTCGCTCCCGTTTTTGCTTTGCTTTGCTGGCGATGCTGGCGTGCCTTGGGCCCCTTCGTAGCAGGCACGTGCGTTCTGGCAGCAGCCTCTTTTGCTGCGCTGGGCTTTTGGATTCCAGCCTACCTTGGCCTGCTCGCTGAATTCGAGCGGCTTGGGCCGGAGCTGTCCCTCTACCCCGGGGCTATGCAGAACTGGCGCGGCGCGGCGTGGGTCGCCTTCGGTCCACATGGAACGCTGTTCACTCTGTTCCTGACTGGCCTCAGCATTTTGCTGATCCTGATGCTTGCCTGGCGGCGCTCACACTGGGAACTCCGACTCGCCGCTATCGTGCTCCTTGGACTTCTCATATCGCCGCACCTGTACCTGCACGACCTGGTAATCACTATTCCCGCGGGAATCTTTCTCTACCTTGGCTTGCGTTCCAATCAAAGCATTACTGCCGGCTTTCTGCGGGGCGCCCTCGCCCTTTCTCCCGTCGTTTTTTTTCTGGCACAGACCGGGAGCCTGGGCCCCGTTCAGCTTGCGCCCTGGTACCTCCTGGCCGTGGTGCTGCTTACGGTTGTAGTTGTTCGCGGGAGAAGCGGGTTCACAGAGATGCATTCGCCCGCGGCTCCAGCAACTTTAGGCGCCTGCTCTACTTCATGAAGGCGGTCGAGTCGGTTGGGATCAAAATGAAAGCGAATGAGGGCGCCGCCACTACTGGTGGTCTGTGCTTTTGAGTTCGCGCTTGATTTCGGCGATGAGCTTGGGCTTGAGCCGCTCCAGCACTTGGCCTACTAATTCCTCAATAGCTGAGGATCCAGTGCTGCCGTTTTCTGCCGGCTGCTGGTGCAACTGAGAAGCCACGGCCGAGACGGTGGCCCGGGTGGCAATCGCCATCGCCGCCGATTGCATCACGCCGGCAATTTGGTCCGGGGCAGCTGGCTCGGTTTTGATTTCAGGAACGAATGGTGAGCTCTGGGGTTCCTCAACGGTTGGTGGAGCGGCCACCTCCATAGTTTCTTCGGCGGGGTTCGACCGAGTGAACTCTACCGTGTCTGCGGGGACCGGTTCGCCCGGTTCCTCCTGGCCTTCAACAATGCGGGCGGCGGGTTCTTCCGGGCGCGCTGGCGGCTCGGCTTGGGCAAAGCCTGGCTGAGAGCCACTCTCCACGTCTCGTGCGCCTGAAGCTTTCTCCATTTCTTCCGCCAGGGAAATGGAACCATCGTGATCTTCGACCGGTATTTCTTCCGCTTTCCAAGCCTCTCTCTCCGGCCCGGAAGGCTCAACCGGCCAGGGCCGTTGTCCGAATTGCACGCCTTCCGCGGACTGGCTGGGCGGTTCCGTGCTGAAAGAGCTGCCGGGAAAACTGCTCAAAATGGCCGCAATTTCATCCGTCGGTGCGGAGGCAGCTTCCGGCTCTGGCTTCGCCTCGGCAGGAGGTTCGACTTGCTCGGCTGCCGGCTCTGCCGGTTCCGCAATTCCAAAGCGAGTCGGAAAGTCGGTTGCCCACTGCGTGCGGTCGGCGCTGAAGGCGGGATCCACGCCGGGCCCGGCATAAGGATCCGCTGTCGAGAATTCAGGGACAGCCGTCGCAGACATTTCGGGCACAGCCGGGAAATTGGGTGCATCAGCGGCTACTTGCGGAGGGAACGCGGCTGGTTCCGGTGCCGTGGCATCGGAGGGCGCAGTCACTGCAAAACCCTGTGGCGATGAGCTGCCGACGGGATATTCGCTCATTTCCGTTGATCCGCCGAAATCGGCTCCAGCCGCTGCCGCGGCAGCCTTAGGCGAAGCCTGCTCCTGGGCTGCAACTTCTGTTCCCGCATGCACGCCGAACTCAGCCGGCCCGCTAGCCGGCGCAGGCGACTCGGTAATGCGAGCCCCGACTCGCCCCAAACCTTCGCTGGCCCCGCTCGCGTCCTGCGCTGCGCGAGGAATTTCCGGACCTTCGGGCGCGGGCGCGACTTCGAACTCCCCGGCTGCGGCCGTGGGCTGCGGCTCGGCCTCCCCTTCCATCTGTTTCGCGGCTAGCGCGATTTTCGCAGAACCGGGCGTGTAGCCCTCTTCTTCCAGCTTTTGGGTGGTGGTGACGAACTCATCCGGGGAAGGCTCGTCCCACTCTGCCTTCGGTTTCGTCTGCGGCCCCAGCTTTCCCCTGCTTTTGCCTTTGGGTGGATTCGCCGCGGCTATTTCCCCGAAACGCCCCACCGCGGCTGCCAGTTCGCTGGCTTCAAACGGCTTCACGATCAGGGCCTCAGCCCGCACCCGCTGGGCATCCTCCTTGCGAAACGGTTCCAGCTTGCCTACGGTGAGCACCACCGGCAGATTCGCCGTCGCCGGTCCTTCCTTCAGCCGCTGGCACACCTCCAGGCCGCTGTAGCCCGGCATGTAGATGTCCAGGATCACCAGGTCGGGCTCCTGCTCGCTTACCTTTTTCAGCGCCGCCGCGCCATTGCTGACGCACACCACCTCGTGCCCAGCCTCGCTGAGTATCTTTTTGCCCATGTTCTGGGCGGTCACACTGTCGTCGGCAAGCAGGATTTTCACTGCTAAGAGTTCCTCTTTTTGGGGAGTTACGACGAAAACGTTACTGTGTCATAGCCCCTAAGTCAACGAAAACGGGAACACGAAAGTAACACGGAAGGACGTCGCCCTTCGAGGATGCATGGGGCCGGCAAATGCTTGAATTACTTGCTACTTGCCTCACCCGCTCACTGCATCTTTAGAGGCTCTAAAACGGCACTAGTTTGTGCTTCTTTTTCTTCTTTTTGTTGCTCGATGACGACCCCTGGTCGCTGCTGCCCTGGGCGCCTTGGGAGTTAGCCTGCTGCGCGGAGTTAGATGTAGTTCCGGCGGCATCATTGATTTGCGCAGGAGCCTGTGCCGGTGCGGTCAATCCGTCGCTTGATTTGGCCGGCTGGCCATTAGCTGGGGGAGTGGCCGTCCCGGCTGGCTGGGCCGTTGTTCCCGTACCTTGAGCATTTTGGGTGCTGCCGCTGGTTGCGGAGGTCAGGTCCTCAATGCCGGCGCTGTTCGAGTCCGTACTCGCAGGCGTTGCTGCATTGCCCGCAGGCGCCGGTGACGCCGCAGTGTTGTCCGTCCCTCCACCGTTACTTCCAGCCGCGTCTCCTGGCGCGGGAGCAGCCGAGGTCTCAGGGTTATCGCTGCGCGGAATCGGCTGGCTGGGTGGCGGTGTTGCGCCTGGCTTGACCTGCTCTACACTCACTGTGCCGCTACCCTGGCCGCCAACATTGCTGGTTGCAAGCGCCCGCACAGCCTCCTGGGCTACCTGCGTGGCGCTGGTCGGCTTGGGATCCACCAGCGTAGGCTCACCTACGCGCGCCGCCTCCGCCATCTCCGGGTGCCGGGTAAAGTTGTTCATCACCCGGCCAAACATGCCCGTCTCACGCCGGCTGGCCTCCTCCGCCTTATTCTGTGCAATAGCCTGCGGAGTGGGAGTGGGAACCGGCTGGCGCAACGCCTCCAGGCGCCTCTTAGCGTCTTCGGCTCGATCCATTATCGGATAGCGGGTGATGATCTCGTCGTAGGCTTTAGCGGCGTCGCGGGTGAAATCGGCAATCAGCTTTCCCTTTGCTGTCTCGTTCAGCCTGCCCATGCGGATAGCATTGATTTCGCCTTCATAGCACTGGCCCAGCATAAAAAGGTTCTCATCGGCCTTGCTATACAGGGGGTACGACTGGGCGACATTCTGCAAGCGCGCAATGGCCGCGGGATAGGACTCGCGCAGATAGTAGAAGCGGCCAATGCGGAACTCGCGCTCGGCCAGCACTTCCTGCACCTCGCGCAATCGCTCTTTGGCCACGGGCACCAGTTTGCTGTCCGGATATTGCAGAATGACCTGCCGGAATTCGTCCTGCGCGCGCAGAGCATGGGTGAAGTCGCGGTCGGGCTTCTCCATCTGCTGGAAATGGATGTTGGCGATCTTCATCTGCGCTTCCGCCGCTTCCGGCATATTGGGAAAGAAAGTGATGAAGTCCTTGTATTCGATTTCCGCCTGCTGCAGTGCTGCCGTGCCCCCTTCGGCGTACCAGGAATCGCCTACCGCCAGCTTGGCGCGGGCCACGAACTCCGAGTCCGGGTAGGTGTTGATCAGGGTCTGCAGGCTGAGCCGCGCCACGTCGAACTTGTTGTGCTTCATGGCGTCCATGGCGCGGTCAAACAGCACCTTGTCCGGCTGCTTGGAGCCCACGTTGGCCAGCGGATTCTGCACCTTCTTATTGGTGCAGGCCACCGCCAGGGCAAGCAGAACCACTACGGCGGAAATTGTCAGTAAACGACGAAACATTACCTACCTCAGATTAGTAGCTGGCAGCTACTTTGCCGCCGCGCCTTGCCCAAACCAAACCCGAATACAGCAACTCTACACCTTCTGCAGGGTCGCTTCCATTGCGGCTTTCAGCAGTGTTTGTGCGTTGCTCTTGGGATTACCCGTTCCGAACACCGCGTTGCCTGCCACCAGGATTTCCGCCCCGGAGCGCACGATGTTTCCTACCGTATCCAGGGCGACCCCGCCGTCCACCTCCACCCGGAAGTTCAGCCCGCGTTCGTTGCGCAACTGCACCAGCCTGCGGATCTTGTTCAAGGAATTGGGGATAAATTGCTGGCCCCCAAAACCGGGGTTTACCGACATGACCAGGATGTAGTCCACCATGTCCAGCACTTCTTTCAGGGTCTCGACCGGGGTAGCCGGATTGATGACCACGCCCACTTGCGCGCCATGGCTGCGAATGAGTTGCAGCGTGCGGTGCAGGTGGACGCAGGCTTCCTGGTGCACCGAAATCCAGTCTGCTCCTGCATTTATGAACTCGGGAATGTACTGGTCGGGGTTCTCAATCATGAGGTGGCAGTCGAGCGGGATTTCTACTGCCTTGCGCAGGGAAGCTACCACGGGAGGGCCAATCGTGATGTTAGGCACAAAATGGCCATCCATCACGTCCACGTGCAGCACAGTTCCGCCCCCCTCAACCGCCGCATGGACTTGGTCGGCAAGATGAGCAAAATCAGCCGATAGGATTGAGGGCGCCAGTTCTATCAAGCCGGAAGGGTCCTGGACACTGGGTTTCTGAGCCGATTCTACCATGCTGCCCCGCTCTGTCTCGGTTTGCCTTTACGTTTCAACAGCCTGAAGGTCTTTCCCTTCCGAAACCGGGAACTCTGAAATCACAAGCCGGAAAGACGCGTTTTTGCAAGCTCGCATCGAAATGGGGAAGGAATTGGAGGAGCTTGGTGGCAGAAACCGTAGAAAAGCGAGAGAACCTGCCGGAGCGGCCTTCGCCCTGGAACCTGGGTGGCCTCACCCTTCGTCAACTCACCTTGCGAGTGTGGCACGGCATCAACGATGATGACGTTTTTGGCCGTGCCGGGCAGATCGCCTACGGGTTCCTGTTCGCAGTTTTCCCCTTGTTCATGTTCCTGTTGGCCATCCTGGGCATAGTGGCCGGACCTCATTCTGCCATTCAGCAACACCTGGTAATGGAGTCCACCGATGCCATGCCGCCGGCGGCGGCGCAGGTGGTGCAGCACGTAATCAGGGAAACTACCCAGGCCAGCGGCAGCGGCAAGTTGTCCTTCGGTCTAATCCTTACCCTCATTGCGGCTACCTCCGCCATGACCAACGTCATGGACACACTCAACGCCGCCTACAATGTGCGCGAGACCCGGTCACTGCTGAAGTTCAGGGCGATTGCTATCGGTCTGACGGTCGCAATCGGTATCCTTATCGTGATCGCCCTGACGATCGTTCTTTACGGTAATGGCATCGCCAATCACGTCGGTAACCTTGTCGGCCTGAGCGGCGTAGCCACCTGGGCCTGGAAAATAGCGCAATGGCCGGTGGCGGTGTTTTTCCTCCTGCTCTCCTTCGCCTTGATTTACTACTTCGCTCCCGACGTCGAGTTTCCCGTGTGGCACTGGATTAGTCCAGGTTCAGTCGCCGGCGTGTTCCTCTGGGCCCTGGTTTCCTTCGGCTTGCGCGTGTACCTGCACTTCTTTGACAGCTACAGCAAGACATACGGTTCCCTAGGTGCGGTGATGATCCTGTTGCTGTGGTTTTATGTCACCGGAGTGGCCATCCTCATTGGCGGCGAGGTGAACGCGGAAATTGAGAACGCCGCCGCCAAACGTGGCGCGCCCGAAGCCAAGGAAAAGGGAGAGAAGAAGCCCGGGACCAAGCCAGAACCGCGGGCGGCGTAAGCCAGGCCTGCGCGGGTAGT
>DATEGM010000246.1:0-3183 GCA_035280085.1 Terriglobales bacterium | reverse complement strand
GGCGCCGTCCTGCTTCACCCCATCGCCAAAGTCCCAGTGATATCCGACCGCGGGGGTGCCTTTATCGTCCGCTTTCGCGACGAAGTTCAGAGTCTCGCCCATCTTGGCTTGCGGCGGAACCTCCGCGGTTATCGCCGGAGCAGCGGCGGGAACGGAACCATCCACAACCTTGATTACGCGCACCGAATGAGGCGGCTGATTCTCCAAGGCCAGCGAGGCATTGTTGATGGCCACCGGCTTCTGCCCATCCAGCACGTCAAGCGCCTGATATTGTCCACTGGCCGGAAGTTTCAGGTCGGCCATCGTGAAAGTATGCGACGTGGGCTGGTCGGTCCAGTTGAACACCGTCAGGATGGATTGGCGGGCATCCTCGCGCAGGAAGAAGACGCTGGGCATCTGGTCTTCCGGGCGGTAGGTCATGAGGTCAAGCGGGAACGACGCCCGGCCCAGGCGCGCCATGTTGAGCAGGTCCTGATTCTCCACCAGCGCCATGCGGTCGGCATCCTGGCCCAGCGTGGGCAGGTCGTCGCCAATTTCGTACATTCCGCCGGAAACCGCCGAGAGCACAATGGACACCTTGGCTTCATCCAGCGTGAGCGGCGTTTGGCCGCCGTGCCAGGTGTGCTCGGGCACGGTCTGCCGCGAAATCGAGAAGGCATCAGGGTCGCTGATGAAAAAATTGCGGTTCATGTAATAGCGGGCGGCGATGCCCGGCGCCGCTTCCCGGCTGGCGACGAAGGCATGGCCGGTGTCGAGCGAAATGCGGCCCGTGTCCACGATGCCTACGGCATTGAGCATGGGGCTGCCGTCTTTATCGAGAATCACATGCTCACCCACCGCCTGGCGTATCACCTCCAGGCCAATGCGCTGCGCCTGCAGCGCGGTGGTGTTGGGAACGAAGTGGTGGCCTTCCACTGAGCTGTCGTCCATAAAGTCCATCTTGATGTAGCGCACGCCCCAATCTTTGGCCAGGGTCGTGTAGGTCTGCCGGAGATATTCCTGGGCGCCGGGGTTGGTGGTGTCCAGGGCGTAGAGTTGGTCCTTCTCCTGAGTGACGTGGCCGAGGTGAATGGGCTGCCCGGCACGGTTCTGCACCAGCCAGTCTTTGTGATTCTGAAACACCCAGGAACGCTCCGAGGCTTCGAAGGGCGCGGTCCAGATCCCAAATGTCAGGCCCAAGTGCCGCACGCGATCGCCAATAAACTTCATGCCCAGCGGGAAATTAGTGGCGTTGGGCGTGGAGTACTCGCCGCGCGCGTACTGGTAGCCTTCGTCAATATGGAAGTAGGTGTAGCCAAGCTTCTTAAGATTTTGAGCCAGCCATTGCGCGTTGGTCAGGGCCGTGCCCTGGGTGAGGCCGAAGTAGTAGGCAGTCCAACTCCACCAGCCGATGGGAGTGGGAGCGCTCACGCGAGCGTGGTGCAGAGTACGGATGGCCTCGCCATAGTCTTCCAACTGGGTGTGGTAATCCGAACCCGCTGCGACCATCACGGGCTCTGCGGCAAGCGATTCTCCCGGTCCCACCGGCAGGCTCAAATCAATCTGATCGTCCGGAGGAGCATTCTTAAGCGACTCGCCCTTCAAAATCTCGGTGGTGCCGGTGGATTCCACATCGTAGGAAACGATGTGCGGTTCGGGCGTGGTCTGGGCCTTGAGATGGAAGATGGTAAGAAAGCGTTCCGAACTGAGTACGCCCAGGAACAGGCTCTGCCCGCTTTGGCGGTTGAAGATGAGCTGGCTGCCGACGGCCAGGTGCATGCCGTTAGCGGGCTCGGCCAGGTCCATGACCTTCATTTCCGGCCGGTCTTCGCTGTAGCTGTCGGACAGCACGCGGTCGGCCGAGGCCGGCCCGTTCAGGTTTATAATCGGCTCTCCCAGCCCCTCGATAACGCGGATTTGCTGCACTCGCAGCTGTTTGTCTGTTGTGTTGTGGATCTGCACTCCAATGCTGCCGTAGGGCTGGTGATCGTAAAGGCGAAGCGAACAGACCAGGTCGGGCTGACCGCTTAGCCCGGTGTGAGTGACCGTGAGCATGTTCCCGGAGCCCAAGTCATCCGTAAAGCCGCTTTGCACGGCCTCGTGCTTAGGATAGGCAGCGGCAGGAAGCATGCGGAAATCAACCAGCGCCGCCACTTGGGCGTGCAACAAGGGGACGGCTGCTCCGTGCGCGCTGATCGAGTAGGAGCCGTCGGAGGCCACGCTGATTCCCAGGCTGGCATTGCGCACGGTGGCCAGAGGCCGGGCGGGAGTGGCGCGCTTCTTCTTGCGGGCGCCCCAGGCAGGGAGGATAAGAACGGTCAGGAAAAGTAGGCTGGCGACCAACTTTCGAATGCTTTCCATTTTCACCTCGGTCCCGGGGGCAACTGGAACCCGGCTGGTGTTGGGCGGCGGCTGCCGCCGCCTTTGGCCCGGGTCGTATCTCCCTCCCCTGATTGTGGGAAACCATACGTTGTATATGAAAATTCAGCAGCCGTCCAGAAACTTGTAAAGGAAGGACAGGGGCAAAGTTTCTCTTGACAGGGTACCGGGAACGAAACTAAAAGTAAGGGTCCGTAAATTTTTGTAAGGCGAGTCAGCCTCCCCATGTTCGCCCCGGGGGAGCATGGACGCACGCAGCACATTTTCGAACCCGGGCAGGAGTTTCGCCATGCGTCGCGCTATCACACGCTGCAACTTCCTTTCACGTTTTCTGCTGGTCGCGTTTGTCTGCCTGAGCCTCACCGCCGGGCTGTGGGCCCAGAAGGACACGGGCACCATCGCCGGCGCGGTCACCGATCCTTCCGGCGCAGTGCTCGCCGGCGCCAAGGTATTAGTGACAGATTTGGACCGCGGCGGCGCGTTCACCACTACCACCAATCAGTCGGGTGAATATGTCGCCAGCCCGCTGAAGATCGGTCGCTATACCGTTACCGTCGAACATAGCGGCTTCAAGCGCGCCATCTCCCAGCCCGTTTCGCTGGACGTGCAGCAGCGCGCGGTGGTGAATGTCAAGCTGCAACTGGGCCAGGCCACAGAAACAGTTGAGGTGACCGGGGCGGCGCCGCTTTTGGAGACCGAGACTTCGGAATTGGGCCAGGTGGTCAACTCGCGGCAAGTTTCCAACCTGCCGCTGAATGGCCGCAACTTCGCGCAGTTGGCGCTGCTCACCGCCGGCACCACGCCCAGCGAACCCGGCGCCCGCGA
>DATEGM010000245.1:0-5762 GCA_035280085.1 Terriglobales bacterium | reverse complement strand
ATCCCGCGGCGCGGCGGGCGGGGCGCGACATGTAGAACTCGGCCAATTCCAGGTCGGCGGGCGTGGTGATCTTCAGGTTGCGCGCCGAACCCATCACCACCGCCACGGCATGGCCGGAGCGCTCCACCAGCGAGGCCTCATCGGTGCCTACAAAGCCGTCAGCGCCGGCTTCGTCAAAGGCCTTCTTCAGCACGCTGAAGCGGAATCCCTGCGGCGTCTGCGCCAGCACTACCCGTTCCCTCGGCACGGTGGCGGTGATGATGGCGTTCTCGGCGCTGCGTTCCACCTGCTTGACGGTGTCTACCGCCGGCACTCCGGCAATGGCTGCGCCATGCTTTTCTGCGCCCTGAACCACGTTTTCTATTATTTGTTCGTCCACCAGCGGGCGCACCGCGTCGTGCACCAGGATGATGTCGTCAGGCCCTGCTTTTACCACAGCCAGTGCGTTGGCCACCGACTGCTGCCGGTGCTCTCCGCCTTCCACCAGGTGTACCTTCTTGCCCAGGACTTCCTTTTCCAGGCGAGGGCGGAACGAGTCTGCTTCCGCCTTGCGCAGCGCAACATAAATTTCGCTCACCCGAGGGCTGGCGGCAAATTTGCGCAGCGTGTGTACCAGGATGGGAACACCGTGCAACTCAGCAAATTGCTTGGACGGGCCTTTTCCCACCGCGGAACGCGGCGCCGCCTCGGCTGCGGCCATGCGCGTGCCCAGTCCCGCTGCCGGAATAATGGCAATTACTTTCACAAGGGGCAATCAGTATACGAGCCGTGAGGACTTTACATCAAATCCGGCGTCCCGTTGAGTTCGGTGCCTGGCTGCCCACCATGCCCTGCCGCACCGCATGGATGAAATCGGTATAGACCGGCTCCAGCCGGGAGGCGCGCATGTCAGCCGCTATCTGGCCGCGATGATAGGCGGAGTGCATCACTACGTGCATCAGGATGTCTCCCAACTGGCTGCTGAAATGCTCGCCCTTGGAATTTGTGTAGGCCGCGGATTCCAACAGGCGCGCGGGGGTGAGTTTGCCAAGATCACCGGCCCAAGCCGTCTGTAGTTCCTCCACTTCCTGCAGGATCTGCTCCACGGTGAGTTGCGGCCACACCGCCATCTTCTTGCTTCCGGGGAGAATACGGCTGCGCCAGGTCCACTCCGTGCCCACCACATGCGCCATTAGCCGCACCGAACGCGCGGGCGATTGGGGAGCCGCCTGCAATGCCCGCGCCACCCCCTGGTTGGCCCAGTAATCGTAAACATACAATTTGCGCAAGTATTCCAGAAACTCCATTATGTTTAATCCTCCTGAAACCAGTACTCCATCAGCTTGACCAGCAAAATCCCATTTTTCAAAACAACTGAAGCAGCTGTCGGCAGTCCGAAACTTTGAAACTTAGGAAACCTTGAAACCTGTTTCGTTTAGATTCACCGTCAGCAATGTTGATTCCGAACCTGAAGCACGCTCAACCCGACGCCAACCCGCGAACGGTCGCTTGCGTCTGATATGGGGAGGAGAATATGCCAACCAAACACAGATCTTCCCGACGGAGTACACGGTCACACCGTTCCACTTCCCGTTCTCGCGGGCGCAAATATGGTCGCAAGGCGCAAAGCGAAGTCCGTACTGAAATGCACCATATGCGCTCTGGGAAGCATCCCGTCAAAAACCGCAAGCAAGCTATTGCAATCGGATTAAGCAAGGCGCGCCGCAAAGGCGCCAAGGTTCCGTCCCGTTCCAAGCGCTCGAGATCACGTTAGGAGGTAGAACTATGGCAACCAGAAGGTCCAGCAGCAGCCGTTCTAAACGTTCGCGCAGCACCGGAAGTAGCAGCCGTTCCAGCAGCAGCCGTTCCCGGCGCAGCAGCGGCCGTACCAGCGCCCGTTCCCGCAAACGCGCCACGGGCAGCAGCCGTCGTTCCAGCAGCCGGCGCCGCAGCAACGGCGGAATGGAAGAGCAGGACGCCGCTTAAACCTTGGTGGAAGGCACGCCTACTCCGGCGCGAGCCTCGGCTGGGCGCAGTACCCCGGCGCAACGCAGTTCAGCCGCGCTCGAAGGCGTGTTTCTTTTCCAGTTCCGACTGCGCCAGACGCATCTCCGCTTCAATTCGCTGTGACTGGGCCAGAAGTGCGTCTGTGGGGCCCGCGTTTTCCTCGCCGTCCTGGAAGCGGAGGAGGCCCTCATCCGCCAATCTTCGGCCAGCCGCCAGCATTCGCTCGACTGCCGCCCCCAGGTAGAGAAGATCAACCGGATCGGCAACCCGGATTTTCACGCTCCCGCTCAGTTTGTGCTCCCAGTAGATTTTGCGCCGCACAAAATCCGTCAATTCCGCGTCGCTGGCGTGCTGGAAAGTCCACTGTCTGCGGCGCAGGTCGTAGAAGCGGGTGGAGAAAGGAACCGGCAGCAACTTGGGCGATTTCAGAAACTCCAGTTGACGAGTATCCACCTCTTTGCGCAGCGCATTGATTATCGGCCCTTCCGTATCCCTAGGCTCGAGCGAGGGCAGTGCCTCGCGCACCGTTTGCGTCAGGTTGACTGCGACCGGCACGTGCAGGCCGTCGGTATTTTCCAGTCGGATATCGCCGTGCAGCACAAAAAAATCAGCGCCGCCGCCCGAAGGGCGAAAAGGCCAATTGAGAGTGATCGTGAGCGGCAGGCCGGCCAGGGTGATGTACAACTTTCCGCTCTTTGCGCTGCTGGTTTGGTCGTGCGAGGTTGTCATTCGCGGTACGTGTTCTCTCCGGACTGCTATTGTAATGAACTGCGAAAACAGCGGGAAGACTTGACTGCTGCAGCCCGGGTCCTTCCACGAATCCCGCCGCAACCGCGTGTTCTTGAGCTGCCGTGGCTCAGTCTCGCTTCCATTATTCCAGTACCGCTCCACTTGTTACATTCCGGGTTCCCCAGCGCGTGTCAGGTGAGCATCCTCCTCCGCTTTCCACTTAGACGGCAGGACTGAGGCGGAAAGCGGCGCGGCGCTCCACTTGTTACTTTGCTGGTTCCGACGCCCTGCTGCTTTGGCCGGTAACGCCATTTCGGCGCACCAATCTCGTTAACTTTGGCCCGATCACTCCACCTGGACGCTTGGACTGCCGCAATACCGCTACCAGACCCGCGCAATTTCGGCCGAATGAAAGTCCTCTTATTCCACATTTGTCAACGCTGGTTCGTAAATATTCGGCTTCTGCACCAGCCGCAGAGCGGCGATATAAGAAAACCCAGCCCTTCCGAGTCTGCGTGAGAACGTAGAAATCTAGGCGGCGGTGGAACAATGCCATCATTCTTGAGCCGCGGAGCGGCACTAGAATGTAGCCCCGGACGTAAGTCCGGGGTACAAACCGGAGTAGGTTCACAGCCCCGGCGGGGCGAAAGAACGTTTTCAAACAGTTCGTAAGTGCTGGGAGGCGTTCGGCCCACCCTCATGGTTTAATCATCCCCAGAGGAGATGGATCCGAACCGCATTGCCGAGCTGCTGCAGCCGTATCTCCGCGCGGAGCCGCTGCAGGCGGAAGTGGCGTTAGCGCCGGATCAGCTGCAGCGTGTTTCTATATATGTAGATTTACTGCTGCGCTGGAATGCGCGCGTTAACCTGACCGCGGTGCGCGATGCGGACGGCATTGTCACTCGTCATTTTGGCGAGTCGCTGTTTCTCGCCCTCTACCTTTTTCACGGGTCGCTCAGGGGCACGGAAACTCAGACGCCCAGCCGGCAACATGCCCTGGATCTCGGCTCCGGCGCCGGATTTCCCGGGCTGCCCCTCAAGATCTACGCTCCCGAACTGCGCCTCACCCTCGTGGAGTCGAATCACAAGAAAGCCGCCTTCCTGGCGGAGGTGATCCGGGCTCTGCAATTGAGCGATGTCTCCGTCTATCCAGGCCGCCTTGAGGCTGGCCTGGTGAAGGAGGCGGAGCACGTTGTACCCATCGGGATTGAGCCCCCAAACCTGGTTACCATGCGGGCTGTGGAAAGCTTTGACTCGGCGCTGCAGACCGCCGCAGCCCTGGTGCGTTATGGCTCCCCCCAGCTCGGGAGAGGGAAGCTCGCGCTGCTGATCGGGAAAAGCCAGGCAGCGCGGGTCCGCGATCGTATCCGCGATTTTTCCTGGGACTCACCGGCCCTGGTGCCGGAATCACGTGAGCGGGTCTTATTTGTTGGTGCGTATCCGATTGTGAACGTTCCCGCGGAGTAAAAAGTGGTCCATGCTCTCCCTATTCCCCTGCTTTCGCCCGTACCGGACGGCGGTTTCAGCCCTCAAGTGGAGCAGCGATGATTCCACCGCCAAGCTTTTGTTTTGGAAGTTTTTGCTTACTGCTGCACCACAGTCGTTACAAGTGGAGCGATGACCTGTCCTATCCTGGTTATCCGGGTTCGGCACTGCTCACGCGCCCTCGGTCTAGGCCACAAAAGTGGTTGACCTCCCGCGGCGAACCAAGATAGTTAACACCCCCCGGCCGCGGCTCCAGGCTCTACGTTCCACGTAGAACATTGCGACTCAGCGACTGCTGTGGCGATGCACGCCGTAGTACTCCTTATCGGCTCGGCGCACCTGAAAGGAGCAATTTGCGAATCGAGTCCCACATTGCGAAACCGTTGGAACACAGCAAGCCCGAACCTTAAACACCGCCCTACCCCTCATCCAATGTTCCACGTGGAACATCGCGAAATTCGCGAACCGCGAGCCGCCCCGTCGTTGCAACCAGCAGTTTGTTCCACGTGGAACATCCGTTCGCAATGCGGAACCATATTTCTCACCTCCTTTTGCACAAAATTCTCGCTCACAATGCAATTCTCCATTGCAATTGAAAATTGCCCCGCGCTAATCTCGCTTCAGCTCCGGCTTCTCCAAAACAATCTTATGGGACGCGTAATCGCGGTTGCCAACCAGAAGGGTGGCGTGGGCAAGACCACTACGTCCATCAACCTGGCCTCTTCTCTGGCCGCAGCAGAAGTGAACACGCTCCTGGTGGATTGCGACCCGCAGTCCAACACTTCCAGCGGCCTCGGGTTCGCCCGGGATCCTGAGCGACTCAGCACCTACCACCTGCTCATGGGGGCTTGTAACGCTGAGGAAGCGCTGCAGAAACCTGAACTGGAGCAGCTCTGGGTAATTCCCTCGCACAAGAACCTGATCGGCGCCAACCTTGAATTAGTTGACGCCGAGCGCCGCGAATTTCGCATGCGCGATGCCCTGGCTCCCCTGCGTGAGCGCTTTCAGTTCATTGTGCTTGACTGTCCGCCGGCGCTCGATCTGCTCACGCTGAATGCGCTGGTAGCTGCCGATTCCGTGCTCATACCCATGCAGGCGGAATACTTCGCGCTGGAGGGCATCAGCGAGTTCCTCGATACGGTGGACCGCATTCGCCAGAGCTTCAACCCCTTGCTGGACGTCGAAGGCGTCGTGCTCACCATGTTTGATGAGCGCACCAATTTGGCCCAGCAGGTCGCCACCGAACTGCGCAAATACTTCGGCAAGAAGCTGTTCCGTACCTCAATCCCGCGCAATATCCGCCTGGCGGAAGCTCCCAGCCATGGCAAGCCGGCCCTGGTGTATGACGTGCGCTCCCGCGGCGCCGAAAGCTACATTCGTTTGGCGAAGGAGATCCTCGGCGCGGAAGCCCGGCGGCGCCGCCAAGCAGAGGCGGCAGCAATCCAGGCAGCCGCGGCTGAAGTTCAGCCCCAGGCGCCCGTGCCGGAAGCTCCTCCGCAGGCATCTCAGCCTCTTCCAGCTGAGGAGGTTTCCGAAGCCGTCGCCCCAGCCGACGTGCCAGC
>DATEGM010000244.1:0-13384 GCA_035280085.1 Terriglobales bacterium | reverse complement strand
AAGCCCTGGCTGCCCGTGCCCGACAGCTATCACACTCACAACGTGGCCAGCGAACTAAAGGATCCAAACTCCATTCTCAACTTCTACAAACACCTATTAGCGCTGCGCCATACCAACCTGCAACTGCGCGAAGGCCGTTATGTTCCTCTTAATGAAAATGACAACAACGTGCTCTCCTACCTGCGCTCTTATAAGGGGAAGGCGGTGCTGGTGGTGCTGAACATGTCACCTACAGCGCAGAAGCCAAGTTTCAATCTGACCGCTCAGGGATTCGCCAACCCACGCGTGAGCAGGCTTCTGGCCGCCTCCGCCAAATTGTTGTCGGATTCGAAAACCGTGCAGACTGAACTTCAACCCTTCGGGGCTTTCATTGGCGAGGTGACCACCGCATCGAAGTGACGTGACTCATGTTCGAGGTAGCACGACTTGGGACTCCGCAACAGTGCCCGTCAGGGCGAAAAAGCTCTTAGCCCAGGGCGGGCCATCAACTCTCGTTCAGGCCAAGATCGTTTCCCGTTTTGCGCTCCTGCAGGATCCGGTACAACACCACCGAACAGCCCATGAACAACCACACCAGCGGCATAACCTCGCCATCGCCCAGGGTGTACTGCACCAGGCATCCAAGGTAAAAAGCAACCGCGCTGGCAAGAATGCCCAGCGCTAATCCCCGGTAGAACCACTTGGCCTGCGCGCTCACGCGCAGCAAGCGCCACAGGTGGCGGAAATAGTCCACCATCAGCCACAGCCAGAATCCCAAGACCGGCAGGCCGCAATCCACCGCCAACTCTATATAGGTGGAATGGAAGTGGCCCCCTTTCAAGGGGAATACTCGATAGGCCTCCAGGTTGAAACGGTTACCGGGCATCTGAACGCTGTCCAGCCCAATGCCCAGCAGCGGATGCTGGCGGACCAGACGCGGGCTCGCCTGCCACATCATCATCCGGAATTCGGTACCCGGCTCGCGGCTATTAAACCAGGAAACGTGGCGCTGGTCTTGGATCCAGAACGAACCTGCCGCCAACACCGCAATTGCCCCCAGTACGGCCAGCGCCCTCGCCTTCCATCGAAACGTCATCCACACTCCCGCCAGGCAAGCCGCCAGCAAGGCCAGCACATAAGACCGCGTCACCGTAGCCCACAAACTTGCCGCCAATCCGGCAAAAATCAAAGCCAGTACGATTCGTTTGCCTGGCTTGGCGCAGCCACTGGCCAGCAGCAATCCCCAGCACAGAGCGGAAATTTCCATGAGCATGCCGCCGTAGGGGATTGCGTGATAAAAATGCCCCTGCGCTCGTGGAGGATAGCCCTTAGCTACCAACTGCCCGGGAGTCCGCAGCCAGTCCTCTACCGCCAGCCGAGGAACCGCCATGTAATGGTTCTCGAGCCCTCCCGGAAACGGCCGCGCCACATGCATGCGCAAAACCGAATCGCGCTGGGTCAGCCGCAGCGCGCGCCGCCATAGCCACAGTCCACGCGCTGAATGCCCGTTGATTTCGCGCACGATGTCCTGCGGGCGCAGCCCGGCATCCCGCAGAGCCCCGGCCGGCACATAGCGCAGCTCCGTGCCGATCCCGGCCGTGAACTGCCACCCGGTTTGTACGGCGGTGATAGAACTCGCAAGCAGCAGCACTGCCACCAGCCACTTTAGCTGTGTTCCGGTTTTCACATTCTGCGTGACCAGAAAGAAAATGAGCGCCACGCTGTACCAGCCCATGCGCGACCAACTCAGCAGCGGCGCATAGCTGAAGACCGTGGAAAGGCCGGCGCCAAGAAAGAACAGCAGCAGGGGCAGGGCCAGAGGATCCCGCCGCACCTGAAAGCCGGTTAGTGCCAGCTTCACCAGCCAAAATCCTAAGGCAATCCGAAAAACGAACAATACCATCCACTCGGAAAACGGCTGGGCAGCCACCAGCACCAGCAAAGCCAGATAAATCGCGTGTTCCAGCCAGACAAGCCAGAATTTTCTGTCGTGAAAAACTCGCCAGCCGGAAATGTGAGTGGCGGCGGTACCCAAACCGCTGGGCGCTCCCGTAGTCTGGGTTGCAGGAATACTCACTGAATTCGCGTTTCGATTTTGCTGAGTTGCAAAATTATACTACGCGCAAATCGGATGTCGTTCATTTGTAATGGCCGTCAGTTCCTGCCTTTGTACGCTTCAAGGCTGACCGGACGCACTGCCGACTTCCCCCTAGACGGTTTTTCTTCTCCCGCTGCACCGGTCGCGGCGCTTCATTCGTTTGGGAACGATTTCGAACTTAGGACCACAGTCACGGACTTTTCGGAACGGTTGATAAGTACCAGATCACCCCTGCCATCATGGTTGAGATCTGCCAATCCGATTCCGGTGGGATGCTTTGTAACCGGCAAGGCCACTTTAGTGAACACCCCTGGATGTGTTGCGACGAAGAACACCACCCGGTCATGGGCTTCATCTATAAAAGCAAGATCTTCCATTCCATTACCATCGATATCCCCGGCTACCATGCTGACAACTCGGTTCATGCGCTGCTCGGTTTCGTGTCCTCCCGATTTCGTGAGGAAGTATCTTCCGCCGGCAGTTTCCAGCAGCCAACTGTACTGACCGTGAGCTTCGCTCAACAATACGTCTCTTACGCCATCGCCGTTCGCGTCGCTCAACTCTTCATGCAATGAACTTGTCTCGCCTTGGATGCCAGTGAGTTTGTGGGCGCAAAGCTGCGAGACCGAGTTGCCGGCCAGGTGCCGCGCTATGAACTCCTTTACGATACGACGAGCATCGGAGGTCCGCTGAAATCGGCCCTTGCCATTTCCCAGAAGCAAAGCGAATTCATTGTTGTCTCTGCCGCACACCATGATATCCATGCTGCCATCGTTGTCGAAATCGGCCAGCGCGAGTTTGTTAGGTTCAAAATCCAGACCATAAGTAGAGGGCACACTGGCCGTCCGCAAAAATTCGCTGCCTGCGGCGCCCGCCAGGGCCAGTTCGCTCTGAAAGCGGGGAGCGAGTTCCTGGCCGATTACGGTCTCCGCCAGGTCAAGCTGTTCCGGTTCATTCGCGCAGCAGGGAAACAGTTCATAGCCGAACTTCCCCCCTCGAATGTAATGCCAGTGCGCGCTGCTCACAGATTCGATGGGCCCGTAGTAGTCGGGAAAAGTTGGATTCCAATCTAACTGGGCCAGTTCAGAAATCGGATCCGGCGGGCTGGAAGCGCCTTCGCCATCGTTCCACAAGCGCGCCAGCGAACTTCCGGGGAAATCAGGATGCGGCTGGACTCCCGCTTCCTCCAGCAGGGTGGCCGGCACGGAGGTGAGGCTCACGGGCGTGCCGATTCTCTTTCCCGCCGGGATTCTTTCCGGTCCCCACACAATCAAGGGAACATGTATCAGCTCGCGGTAGAGGGCGTTGCCATGGACCATCAGGCCATGTTCGCCGAAGCTCTCGCCGTGGTCGGAGGTGATCACCAGCAGCGTGTTGCGATCCAGGCCGCGCCGATGCAGCTGGCCCATGAGCTCCGCTATCCGATCATCCACATAGTTGATGGCGCCATCATAGGCATCCATAGCGCCCTGCCGCTGTTGTGGGCTCAAATGCTGAAACCAGTCCCAATGCTCGGAAGCGCGACTGCCCGGGTCCCGCATGTTGGTGTAGCGATGCAGGTAGGGCTCGGGCGGGCGGTACGGATCGTGCACATCCATGTAATTGAGGAAAACGAAAAAAGGCTGGCGGCCGCCGTCAACCCAGCGCAAGGCATGCTGGTTAATCTGCTCCGCGTTGCGCCGGCCAAAGAGGTCGCGCTTCAGCTGCAGACGGAAAAGCAGATGCTGGATCAGGTCGCCATAAAACGTCTGCGCGAAACTGCTGCCCAGCGATTGGAAGTCATCCTCGAAATGAATGAAGCCGCGCCCGAAACCACGGCGCCGGCAAAACAAAAGCGCATTCCCGGAAAAGGCGGCGGTGCGATAGCCCCGGGCCATGAATTCGTCGCCCAGAACGGGATAGTCCCAGCCCAGCAAAGCGCCATCGTTGTCCACCCGGTGGGCGTGGGGATAGAGGCCGGTAAGCAGGGAGGCGTGTACCGGTAACGTCCAGGAGGAAGGGGCAATGGCGTCTTCGAAGAGGGTGCCTTGCGCGGCCAGTTGGCTCAGGTGCGGGCTGGTGGGCCGCGCGTATCCATAGGTGGAAAGATGGTCAGCGCGCAGCGTGTCCACCACTATAACCAGAACGTTAGGCGCATTGGCGGAAGCTGCCGGCAGCCTCGCCGTTTCGCGACGCTCATGGAGCCACCGCTTGATGGGGAAGGCAATCACACACCACAGGCCCAGGGCGAGCAGGATGAGCAGCGTACGCTTTTGCCAGCGCAACAGGAACCGCCCGCACAGGAACCACAAAAAAGCCAGCAAGGAGCCGCCGGCGACCGCGATTAAAAGGTTGATGATGACGGCAGGGTAAGCAAAGGCGGAGCGACTTACGCAGGCAAACAGCGCCAGCCCGGAGAACAGAAAAGTGGAGCGCACCATATCTTCGTGACCG
Source organism: Terriglobales bacterium (assembly GCA_035280085.1). Classification (GTDB taxonomy): domain Bacteria; phylum Acidobacteriota; class Terriglobia; order Terriglobales; family Acidobacteriaceae; genus JAICWP01. The sequence continues at coordinate 8,874 of DATEGM010000244.1, read as the reverse complement.
AGCGCCCGCTGGCGTTGGGAGGCAATTATGAGCAGCGCCAGGCCCAGGAACAACAGTGGTTCGTTTTCCACTCCGGCGCGCATGAGGTCGCGGCCGATGTAGGAGTTAGGCAGATAGCCTTCACCCAAGCCTGTCAGCAGGCCCCACCAGAGGGCGATGAGAAGGAAATCACAGATGGAAGTCGATGGCGAGCGGGCCGTATCAGACGAGACCATGCAGACGTCAGGCAAGGTTACATTCACGATGATGGGAATTGCAACTGCCAGAGGAATGGCGGGCCGCGCCGCGCTTACCTCTTACGTAAATCTGGTTTGAATTTCTGAGCACCCGTCGTTATTGAGTCTGCAAATCCCCCTTCGACCCTGCCGAGTCTTGCCCATAACGGTGACACTTTGGCCAATACGGACGCACGCAGGCACGTCAGCCATGCCTTCAAAAAGGAACTGGCATTCGCCTGCAAAAAGCCGCAGTCCAGCCCGAGCGTACCCTCGCGCCCTACTGCGCTCTGACAATTAACTTCACCGCCGGCCGCATCTCCTTTCCCTGCATTCTTCCCAATTTGAATAGTGAGTTCGTCTTAAGACTGGGGCGTCCTTTCGGACGGGCACGGCCAAGCCGCAGAATCTGCAGCCGGTTGCACAATCAGAGTTGTCCCACAGGCGACCCAACATGACTGTACAAACGCGATGGTGTATTCCGTGCCTGGGCCGGAACCGGCAGTCTCGATTCCAGGCCACTCTAGCGCTAACTTTCATCCCCCTGCTCCTTCCGTTTGCTTTAGCCGGCGCGCTTCTGGCCCAGCAGCGCCAGCCAGATCTGAGCGAACTGAGCCTGGAAGACCTGCTGAAAGTGCGCATCATCTCGGCTGCCAAGAAAGAGCAGGACCTGCTGCAGACCCCAGCCGCGGTGTACGTGATCTCGGCAGAAGAGATCCGCCGTTCCGGCGTCACTACTTTGCCTGACGCTCTGCGGCTGGCGCCGGGAGTAGAGGTGGCGCAGCTCAGCTCCGACACCTGGGCGGTCAGCATCCGTGGATTTAACGCGGTTTATGCCAACAAGTTGCTGGTGCTGATCGATGGGCGCTCGGTGTACAGCTCTGTATTTTCCGGCGTGCTTTGGAACGAACACGATCTCATGCTCGACGATGTCGAGCGCATCGAGGTCATCCGCGGCCCGGGAGCAAGCGTCTGGGGCGCCAATGCCGTGAATGGCGTCATTAATATCATTACCAAGCCCGCACACGAGACTCAGGGCGGCCTGCTCACGCTCGCCGGCGGCAGCTACGACCGGGGTGTGGGACAGGCACGTTATGGCGGCTCCAATGGCCGCAACCTGGACTACCGAGTCTACGGGAAATATCTCAATCGCAACTCGCTCGGTGGGATACCCGGCAGGTATGAGGGAAGCGGCTGGGACATGACGCGTGGCGGCTTTCGCACCGATTGGACCCCCGCCACGCATGATAGCCTGACCGCCGAGGGCAGTATCTACGGCGGCCAAACGGGCCAGATTGCCTATCAGATTGTGCCTCCCACCGCTCTCGTCGGCCCCGCGCCCCTGGTGGACAGCAAGGGCGGCGACCTGCTTCTTCGCTGGAAACACATTCTGGCCGGCGGCTCGGAAATGTCGTGGCAGGGTTACTACGCACGCGCTGGCCGCGGCAACTTCATCGCGGGTCAGAATGAGAACTCCCTCGACCTCGACTTCCAGCACCATCTCCCGCTTTCGCTCCGGCAAGACTTCATTTGGGGCGGCAGTTTCCGCACTACTGCGGTACACAGCCATACCGTGGATTTCGCCCGGGTCACCATTGATCCCGACGTCCGTCTGCAGCTGTTTAGCTTGTTCCTGCAAGACGAGGTGGCCATCGTTCCCCAGAAGCTCTGGCTTACCGCGGGCTCGAAATTCGAGCATAACGACTACACCGGCTGGGAATTGCAACCCAGCTTGCGCTTGTTGTGGAAGTTTAGGCCCAGGCAGGCCCTGTGGGCTGCCGTCTCCCGTGCTGCCCGCACCCCCAGCGTTTACGAAACCAGCGTTCGCCTGCCCATGCCGGCACCCCCAAACTTTCCGTTTGCCGGCACTCTGCTGGGAAATCCAAACCTTGAATCGGAATCGCTGTTGGCTTACGAGATGGGTTATCGGGTGCAGCCGGCAAAACGTATTTGGCTGGACGCAACTACGTTTTACAACTGTTATCGCCGCCTGGTTTCCGAAAGTGCATCTCTGCTCCCCCTCCCCGGACCGCTGCCGCAGCTTCTTTTAAAAATGAGCAATGAGGTGCGCGGGCAAACTTACGGCGGTGAGCTGTCCGCCAGCTATACGGTTTCCACCTTATGGAACCTGCAGGGAAGTTACTCCCTGTTGGGGGGTGGATGGGGCGCCGGCCCAGGGGACCGCAACGCAATCAGCACGTTCGTCGTGGGTCAGGCGCCGCGTCATCAGTTCCAGATCCGTTCGGGCCTTACGCCTCTCACCGGTCTCGATTTTGACACCAACCTCTTCTACGTGAGTGGCTGGCCCGCCTATCCCGTCCCCAGCTTGACCCGCATGGACAGCCGCGTGGGCTGGAAGGCGAATCCGCATCTGCAATTGGATTTCGTGGTGCAAAACGCGCTACAGCCACGGCACACTGAGTTCCTTTCTAGCGTCTTCGGAGGTGACACCGAACTGGTCAAACGCGCGGTATTCGGCAAGATTACGCTCCAGTTCTGACCTCACGGACATGGCTCGCCGCATTCTTATCGCCGCTTGCTTACTCGCCCTCGCGATGACGGCGGCGGCGCAGTCCCCCCGCGCTCCCGAATACCAGGTCAAGGCCGCTTTCCTCTACAATTTCGCCAAGTTTGTGGAATGGCCCTCGCCGGCATTCCCTGGCTCCTCTGCCCCTTTCCGCATCTGCGTGCTCGGTCGCGATCCCTTTGGAGATGTCCTCACCAACGTCGTCCAGGGCAAATCTATTTCCGGTCATGCGATTCTCAGCATGCACCTCCAATCTCCTGCCGAGGCGCGCTCCTGCCACGTGCTCTTCCTGAGCCAGTCAGATCCAGAAACTCTGAAGCAGGGCCTCGATCGACTACGGGGTCTCCCCATCCTAACCGTGGGCGAAAGCGCCGATTTTCTGGCGCTCGGCGGCATGATCAATTTTGTTCTGGAGGAGGACCGGGTACGTTTCGAGATCAATCTCGAGGCCGCCGAACGCCACCGCCTCAAGCTTAGTTCCAAGCTTCTGGCCGTGGCCCGTCTCGTCAACGTTGGCGGGGGAGCGAACTGATGCGCAGCTTCCGCGACATCCCTATCGGCAGCAAGCTCACCTTCCTCATCCTGGCTACCAGCAGCACAGCTTTGCTGCTGGCCTGCCTGGCGGTGGGCGCCTACGACCTGCTCGATCTTAAGCGCAGCATGGCCAGTGATTTGCATGTCATCGCCGCCATCGTCGGCGAAAACAGTACTGCCGCCCTCACCTTCAACGATGCCAATTCCGCCCGTGACGTACTCGCCGCTCTGCGCTCCGAACCTCACATTCAATCCGCATGCATCTTCACCCGCGGCGGCCACCAGTTTGCCCGCTACGAGCGCCTGGCCGGCAATTCTGATCCGTGCCCGCCGCTTCGGCCGGAGGGAAGCTACTTCACTTCCAGCCGCTTGCTGCAGTTTCATGCCATCTCCCTGGCCGGCGAACCCCTGGGCGTAGTCTTTATCGAATCCGATCTGCAGGAACTCGCCAGCCGCCGCAACCGCTACCTGGCGATTGTGGCTGCCATTATCGCTGCTTCCCTGGGGCTGGCCTCGTTCCTTGCCTCCCGCCTGCAGCGCCTGGTTTCCCAGCCCATCATCGAACTGGTGGGCACCGCCACCATCATCTCCCGCGACAAGGATTACAGCCTGCGCGCCTTCTCCCGCAGCCGCGACGAGGTAGGCAAGCTCATTGCCGCCTTCAACCAGATGCTGGAGGAAATCCAGGCCCGCGACCAGGCTTTGCAGAAGCACCGCGACCACCTGGAATCCGAAGTTGCGGCCCGGACTTCCGAGTTGCTCGCCCTGAATCAGCAACTAGTGCTCGCTAAGGATGCCGCTGAAGCCGGCAGCCGCGCCAAAAGCGAGTTTCTGGCCAATATGAGCCACGAAATTCGCACTCCTATCAACGGCATCATGGGCATGACCGAACTGGCGCTCGACACCGAACTCACCCCCGAACAGCGCGACTATCTGACTGCGGTGAAGAAGTCGAGCGATGCACTGCTCTCCGTGGTCAACGACATTCTCGACTTCTCCAAAATCGAATCCGGCAAGCTCGACCTGGAGGCGATTCCTTTCGAATTGGCCGACTGCCTCAACGAGGCGGCGAGGTCCATGGCCCTGCCCGCTCACCAAAAAGGCCTGGAAATTGCTTGCCGCATTGCGCCCGAAGTTCCTTCACGCGTGCTGGGCGATCCCAGCCGTCTGCGCCAGATCCTGCTCAACCTGCTGGGAAATGCCATAAAGTTCACCGAACGCGGCCAGGTCGCCCTGCAGGTCAGCCAGGAAAGCGGCGGCAGCGAAGCCGTTCAGCTCCATTTTCAAGTCAGCGACACCGGTATCGGCATTCCCAAAGAGAAACAGGAGAGACTGTTTGAAAAGTTCTACCAGGCTGATAGCAGCACCACCCGCCGCTTCGGCGGCACTGGGCTGGGCCTAGCCATCTGCGCCCGGTTGGTGGAATTGATGGGCGGCCGCATCTGGGTGCAGAGCACCGAGGGGCGGGGCAGCATTTTCCATTTCCTGGCCCGCTTCCCTGTCGCTCCCCTGCAGCCGGCACCCCCCGAGGAAACCGTGGAGTTGCGCGATATTCCCGCCCTCGTAGTGGACGACAATGAAATCAATCGCAAGGTTCTGCTGGAGTTCACCTCCGGGTGGAGAATGCGCGCTGTAGCCGCCGAGGACGGCGAACTGGCGCTGCGGATGATGAAAGACGCCCAGCGTCGGCATAGTCCCTTCCGCATCCTGCTCCTCGACTGCCGCATGCCCGGCATGGATGGCTTCACCCTGGCTAAGCGGATTCATGAGGATCCTGAGCTCACCGGCACCATCATCATGATGCTTACTTCTGATGCGCAGCGCGGCGACGCCGGCCGCTGCCGAGAACTGGGCATTTCCGTCTACCTCGTCAAGCCCGTTCAGAAAAAGGAACTACTGCAGGCTTTGCGGGCGGCCCTCGGCCCGGCGGCGCCCCCGGCCAGCCCGGTCGTTACCCGTCACAGCCTGCGCGAGGCGCGCTCCCATTTGCGCATCCTGCTGGCGGAAGACAATCCCGTCAACCAGGCGCTCATGCTGCGCCTGCTGCAGAAGCTGGGTCACGTTCCTGTCCTCGCCACCAACGGGCGCGAGGTGCTGGTCATGCTGCAGTCGCAGCGATTCGATCTGCTCTTTATGGACGTACAGATGCCCGAACTGGACGGCCTGGCCGCCACGGCCGAGATCCGCCGCCGCGAACAGGCCAGCGGTGAGCGCCTTCCTATCGTGGCTATGACTGCCCATGCGCTCAAAGGCGACCGTGAACGCTGCCTTGCCGCCGGCATGGATGGCTACATTGCCAAACCGGTCAAGTTCGACCTGGTGCAGCAGGAGATCGAGCGTCTGTGCGGCGCTGCTTCCGTCCCTGCTCCCGTCCCCCCCTGGAGCCCCAAGCAGGCGCTGGCCCGGGTGGATGGCGACCTGGAACTGCTGCGCAAGATCACCTCCGTTTTTCTCGACGAATACCCCAAGACTCTGGAGCATCTGCGCGCCGGCTTGCAGCGGGAGGATCAGCAGGCCATGCGCGAAGCCCTCCACATGCTGCAGGGAGAACTCGCCTATTTCGCCCTCGACCCGGCGCTTATGGAATTGCAGAAGTTACGCGAACTGGTGCATGCGGGCGAACTGGCGCCGGCCGCGGTTTCCCTGCAAAAGCTGGAGGAGGAACTGGAGAGGTTGCGTCCGAGCCTGCTGGAGCTTGCTGAGGTGCAACATGAAGGTGCTGGTCGCCGAGGATGACGCGCTCTATCGCCGCATTCTGCAAAGCGTGCTCCGCGACGAGTATGAGGTTGTTATCGCGGAGGATGGCACTCGCGCCTGGGAGATGCTTCAGGCGCAAGAGGCGCCCCGCCTCGCGCTGCTGGACTGGCAAATGCCGGGCCTGGACGGCCTCGAGGTCTGCCGCAAGGTCCGCGCTCACCCCGCCATGGATGGCTTCTACCTGGTTATTGCCACGGTTCGCCAGAGCCTGGATGATGTGCTCGCCGGATTCGAAGCCGGCGCCAATGACTACATTACCAAACCCTTCCACGCCCAGGAGCTGCGCGCGCGCCTCCGGGTCGGTCGTCGGGTTATCGAACTACAAGCTGCCCTTGCCAGCCGCGTCGCTCAGCTCCAGGACGCGCTCTCCCGCGTCAAGCAGCTGCAGGGGCTGCTCCCCATTTGCTCCTACTGCAAGCGCATCCGCGACGACCACGACTACTGGCAGCAGGTGGAAACCTACATGAGCGAGCACTCCCAGGCAACCTTCACCCACGGCATCTGCCCCGAATGTTACGAGAAGTTCTTCAAGACCGAACTGGAAGAATTACGAAAAGGGAAATGAATTGGTCGAAACGGCCAAACCTTAGGAAAACAGCAGTCAACAAGGGCTACGAACGTTTGTAAGTAGTTGGTAGTTGGTAGTTGGTAGTTGGTAGTTGGTAGTTGCGTCTGCCAGTCTCTGCCAACTGATTCTTTCTGAGAACTGAGAACCGGGAACTGAGAACTGCTGTTACGCCGGTGCCGGCAGCATGGCCGTGCCTACCTGCGATTTCAGCTTGCGCGCACGGTCCATGGCTTCGTTGGCCAGCCGGTCCGCTTCGCTGTTGGCTTGCCGCCGGATGTGCACAATCGTGAACTCGTCCAGGGATTGGATCAGCTCCTTGCACATCTCGTGAATCGAGCGCAGGCCCGCGCTCTGGCAGGTGTAGTGCCCCGTGATCTGCTTGACCACCACTTCGGAGTCGCTGAACACGCACAGCCGGGAGCACTGGTTGTCGGCGGCATATTCCAGCGCGGCCAGCAGCGCCGAATATTCCGCATAATTGTTGTCCCCGGACTCGATGGTTTCGCTGATTTCCACCTTGCGGCCGCCGGGATGCTCGATCACGACTCCGATGCCCGCCGGACCGCGGCTGCCTCGAGACCCTCCATCCACGTATGCCACCCACGGCGACGACATAATACCGGAGTATACACAAAATTTATGTGTATCCATAGTACCTGTTTAACTTCTTGCACCGGGGCTGCAAAAACATTTAGGATTCTCTCCCTCCTGCCCAGGATGGCAGGCTGGGAAATTAAAAATGCCGCTTGCTGTAGACATCCGCCCGCATGGCCGCCTGGCTCGCGCCCTGGTCGACCGCATGAACCATCTGGACCTCACCATCCGCCAGCTAGCCCAACGCACGGGCCTCACTTATGAGCACATCCGCAAGCTGGCCAAGGGCGAAGCTCACCCTTCCCGTCTTGCCCTGCAGGAACTTTGCCGTGCTTTACAACTCGAGCCCGCGCGCTGGGAGACTCTAGCGGTCGCCGACCGAATCGAAAAAAAATACGGTGGCATTCCCCACGCTCTCGCCGGCCACCACCCCGAACTCTCGCTTTTGGCTCCCTGGTGGGACATGCTCACTGAAGAGCAAAAAGAGTTTTTTCGCATTGAGATCCGCGGCGTGGCCGAAGCCAACCGCCAGCAACTTGCGCGCAAGCCGGCCCGCGGCACCGGAGCGGCTGAACCCGCCGCCCGCCGCTCTCGACGCTGATTTCTCTGTCGCGGAATGCTGCTGCGGCAATCCTTCACCCTGAGAACTGAGAACTGAGAACTGAGAACTGAGAACTGAGAACTGAGAACTGCTTTTCCACAATTTCTTCCACAGTTGCACAAAAAACGGGCATTGACTCCATTTGATAGCGCTTGTACCTTAGCTTCCGTCGACGGCTGAAAGGGTTGGCATACACAATATGGCCAGTCCGAAGTAGGCTGGGTGATCGGCTAGGCGGTGCAAGCCGCTTGGCTACCAGGCCCGAAAAAACCGGCAAGCTTTGCGAGAAGCCGCTGGGGCTTGGAACTGTGAAAGCAGTGGTCGCATCAGGGGCTGTGACGGTGCATGTTTCCACGCTGTTGACTCCCTCGCAGGAGTTGGCGGCTAGAACATAACCAATGTCACGGCCCTTTTAATTTTTTCCTGCCTGGTTTCTTTCCTGAGTTGGTGCTTCCTGGCGATCTTCTGCTGTGGCGTGGGCGCCCTCGCCCACGAAGTGGCTGGATGATTCGTGCCGACTACTGACTACTTCTTGTAACCAATCTTCCTCAAGAACTCGTGCCGCGCGGTCACGTCGGCCGGACCCTCCACCCCCTTTGGCGCGCTGCCGTCAATCACTCCGAGCACACCTCCGCCCTGCTCGCTGCGCGCCACGATCACCTCCACCGCATTCGCGGTAGCACAGTAGATCGAGCACACTTCGGGCGCGTTGCGCACGACGTGCAGGACATTGAGAGGATAGGCGTTGCGCAGCAGCAGCACAAACACGTGTCCTGCCTCCAACGCCTGGGCGTTCTTCACCGCCGCGGAGCGCAACTCCTCATCGTTGCCCTCGGCCCGTGTCAGGCAGGGTCCGGAGCTCTCGTTGAAGGCCAGGCCGAAGCGGGCCTGCGGCACCGTGGTCACCATGGCCTCGTACAGGTCTTCCACCGTCTTAATGAAGTGGGATTGGCCGATGATGATGTTGGCGTCCGCCGGGAACGCCATGCGCACACTCTGGAGTTCAAGCATGGCTGGGCCTCCTTCGCGACATGATAGTCGCGGAAGCCTTCCCTCGTCAGCCGTGCAGCGCTGGCCT
>DATEGM010000243.1:0-10910 GCA_035280085.1 Terriglobales bacterium | reverse complement strand
AAAGTTGCCCGCGACTCACACTGAGGAACACCAAAAGTTAGTCAAATGATGAGAGAAGGTGAAAGCAAATCCGCCGGAGGGCACTGCGGCAGGTGACATTCAACGGTCAGCCTGCCCATATCAGTTTCTTAGCTAGCGGGGATTCACGAGCCGATAATCAGCACTGCCGGCTTACCGACTCGGCGGCAGGATGATGGAAATCGCATCGTCGCCGAGGAAGCTGATGGTGACGTGCGTTTCCGCCTCCACCGTGTGACCGTCCACCTGCGGCGGGGCATAGCGCCACTGCCGCACCGCCCGGACTGCCGCGGAAGCCAGGGCGCGTTCGCCGCTCACTACTTCAACCTGCTTGACCGCTCCATCGCTCCCAACCACTGCCTTCAGCACAACCTTGCCCACCAGATTGGGATTGGGGGCTACGGGATAAATGAAACCGGAGCGAGGCGCCTCCTCGATTTGAGGCAACGGAGCCGAATCCGGAACAGCCGCAGTCTTTGCCGGTGCTGCGGCAGCAGAAGGGCTTCTCTTCGCCAGTTGCGGGTTGGTTGCGGCTGGCCTCGCAGCAGATGAGCCTTGAACTGCCAGGTTTGCACGCTGCGCGGCTGCTTTCACAGGGAGGGCAGCAGCGGGAGTCGTAGGCTTCTCGCTGGCCGCAAGCGGTGGCGCTTGCGGAACCGGCGCCGGAGTAATGTTCAATTGCGGCAACCTCACCAGCGGAGCCAGCCAGACAGCAAGCAGCAGCGCTGCGGCTGCGCCGGCCAGAGCGAAAGCTGATGCCCACGGCTTGCGCTGCCCCGTTTGCTCACCGCTGCCGTGCTCCGCTTGCGGAGCATGCTCACTGAGTTCATCGTGCTCACTGGCCGCATGTTCAGTGGAGAACTCGTGGAAAATCTCGGGACTAACCGGGGGCTCGGAGGCCGGCTTTGCGCAAGGGCCTTCCTGTTCTTTCGCAACAGCGCTGGACTCCAGCGCCGCGTCTTCGGCTCCGCCCTGCAGCACAGCAAGATGGGCATCGGCCAGCGCCGGCTTTACCGCCGTGGTGGCTTCCGCCATCTCGGCGGTTGAAGGCAGCGCCAGCACCGTCATGTTCTCCACGATGCCGATCACCGCGCTCGCCGGCACATGCTCCGTCGGCGTCAGAATGGCGCTGCGGCTCAGGTTTTCGATCAGCTGTTTTTGCCGCCGGTTGAGAATCTGCAGCGACAGACTATGAAAATTGCGGAATGTCCAGCGCAGATAAAGCCGCTGCCACCCTGTCGGACGCACGTATAAACGGCCCACATCCGTGCGCAATTCCACTACATCTTGTTCGATTTTTGAAACCGCCGCCATCCTGGCCTGCTTGTGGAACTTGGGGGTGTTCCCGGGAGTCGGCGCGCCCTGGGGGAGCAACTCGATTATATGACGGAAGCAAGCGCGTGCTGCGGAAAAATTCCTCGCCGCCATCTCCCTTGGGCAACATTTAGCAGTTCCGGAGAAAATTTTTTCTCTTTGAAAGCTCTGGGGTCCGGCATCCGCCGGCACACGGGACATAAAGTGGTTGCCAGATGCTCGCCCGCGACCTCCGTAACCGCAGATCTCAGAATCCGGCTCAGGTCCGCCGCCCCGCACCGCGCCTTTGTCCAATCGGAGATGCCGGAAAAAGCAGATTACTAAAAAATCGCAAGCTGTTGCCTCTCAGTCGCTTACAGCTGGTAACCTCAACTGAATTACGACTGTGGGCGTTATGGCACCGACGGGCCATTCTCCCCCACCCTCCCGCCTCGTAGCATGGCTACACCAATCGCCGCAAGGCGAAATTTGGGTAAGTGGAGAAACGAACGTGAAAGAACTTCTGCAGAACTTGTGGTCGAACGATGAGGGGCAGGATATCGCCGAGTACGCTGTAATGCTGGCGGTGATTCTGGTAATCGTGGTGGGAACGGTCCGGCTGATCGGCTCGCAGGCGAACAACGTCTTTTCCGAGACAGCTAGCGCCATCGGTTCCTAGTCTCACCCGGTGCAGCACCCGCGGTCTAACTCCCCCTTTTTCTTACGCCTTTTTCCTCTTCCAAGTCGTAATTTCTAAAACACCCGCCGGTTCTTTGGCGGGTGAGCTTTTGGTACGCGTGATTACCTGCGTGCCAGCCTGCTGCCACTTTCGTGCCATTCCACAGTCCCGGCGGTCTGCGTAGTATTGGTTTCGGCGAAGTACCTGGGGGAGGGTACAAGCCTAGGGAGCAGCGGACAGCGTTTCGCGCTCCCTTTTTTATTTCTCGAAATCCGTTTTGAAAAGTGCCGGCCTATTCTGAAACCGTCGTTCCCACTGTCCGCGCCAGCGCCGCCTCATTCAATTCCGCACAGCAGCGATAGCCGCTCAGCGCCAGCGTCAGGTCAAAATCAGCCAAAAAGTTGAGCAGCGTCTCGCGCACGCCCTGCTCCCCGCCCACTGCCAGCCCCCAGATGTAGAGCCGGCCCAGCAGCACCGCCCGCGCTCCCAGGGCCAGCGCCTTCACCACATCCGCCCCGCGGCGAATGCCGCTATCGAACAGCACAGGAACCCGGCCCTTTACCGCGCGCGCCACGGCGGGCAGCGCCTCCAGCGCCGCGATAGCGCCATCCACCTGGCGGCCGCCATGGTTGGAAACAATCAGCCCATCCACACCGCTGGCCAGCGCCCGCTCCGCGTCCTCCACGTGCAGAATTCCTTTCAGCAGAATGGGCACACGCGTGTGCTGCCGCAGAAAATTCAGGTCCTTCCAGTTCAGCGCCGTATGGGAGCAGATGCCGCCCCACAGCCGGATCGCCGCCACCGGGTCCTCCTGCGGTGGCTTCGGCAGCAGCGAGCGAAATACCGGGTCGGTAAAGAAATTAGCCAGCCCTTCTCCCAGCAGGAAGGGCAAGTACGGATGCCGCAGGTCACGCTCCCGCCAGCCCAGAATCGAGGTATCCAGCGTGACCACCAGCGCCGAGTAGCCCGCTGCCTCCGCCCGCCGCAGCAGGCTGGCCGTCACCTCCGGATGCGTGGTCCAGTAGAGCTGAAACCAGCGCGGGCCGTCGCCGCAGGCCTGCGCTACCTGCTCCAGCGGCTGGGAAGACAGCGTGCTAAGCACGCTGGGCACGCCCAGGGAAGCCGCCGCCCGCGCCGTAGCCAACTCTGCCTCGCTATGAATAATGCCCTGCACACCCACCGGCCCCAGCAGCACCGGCGCCGGCAACTTCCTGCCCAGCAGTTCCACGCTCAGATCGCGTTGCGATACATCGCGCAGCATGCGCGGCACAATGCGCCATCCGTAGAACGCCTCCCGGTTGGCGCGCGCCGTCTGTTCTCCGCCCGCTGCTCCAGCCACATAGTCGTAGGCCCGGGGCTCCAGTAACTCCTTGGCTTTCTGTTCCAGCAAATCCGGCGAAACCGGCAGCGTCGGCTTCGCGCCCATCAGCCCTGCTTGGTAGATCTCCAGTTGCCGCTCAACCCCCGAAAACTTCGCCAGTGCTGCTTTGCTCTGCATATCAGTCGGCAGATTGTACACCGCTCCCGCTCGTCTCCATCTTGCAGTAAATTAGTTGGCTGGGGGTTTACGACGATGGCCAATGCAGCGGTTTCCGATCTTGCCAGCAAAACCTGTGTGCCTTGCCGCGGCGGTGTGCCGCCTCTCAAAGGCGCGCAACTGGAGTCTTTCAAAAAGCAACTGCCCGGCTGGACCGTGGTCAACGAACACCACCTTACCCGCACCTATAAATTTCCCGACTTCCGCCAGGCGCTGGAATTCGTCAACCGCGTGGGAGAGTTGGCGGAAGAACAGGGCCACCACCCGGATATCGTCCTGAAGTGGGGCGAGGTGGGCATCACTACTTACACTCACAAAATTGACGGGCTGACGGAGAGCGACTTTATCCTCGCGGCCAAAATTGACCGCCTGGCGAAGTAGAAATTCCGGATCCTCCGCCGATGAGCTTTAAAGGGTGGGCTCGCGGAGACGCGTCTACTTGTAGCTCAGCGCCAGCACGCGGTTGGCTCCGTTCTGCGCCTCGTAGGTGACTTCCACCTGGTGGCCGGCGGGCAACTGGTTGCGCAGGTCGCCCTCAAAGAAGAGCAGGCGCGAGGGGCCGCGGCCGCTGCGCAGAGTCACAATGGACTTGTCCGGCTGACCAATCGGGCTTTCAAAAAACAGAACGTCCTCCACCAGGCCGCGCTCGGTGAAAGTTCCGGCTGCGCTGGCTGCAAGCTGAGCTCTTTTTGCGGGCACGAGTCCGGCCCGCGCCACCCGCTGCCGGCGCCGCCATTCCGCCACCGCGTTGGCCGCCATCACGCCCGACATGGCCAGCAGAATCAGCGCGTAGAACAGGTTATCTACCGTGTCGAACGAACCCTGGGCAAAGATGTAGGCAATTCCCAGCAAAGGCACAATGGCCAGCACAAGCGAGGCAATTAGCAGCATTGATTCTCCGCGGAAATGAAAGGGGGGCTCGCCTGTCTCCTCAGCCCGCATTCCGTTAAAATAAACACTTTGCGGCAAATCAGGGGCGAGATTCCGCCCAGCCTGCCGCATGAAGACAAGTTGATGTCCTCACGCGCCCATGGCTTTTCCCTGCTAGAGGTCCTGATCATTACGGGACTGGCGATGCTGCTGGCCGCCGCCCTCATACCCCGGCTGCTCAATTCCCGGGTTGCCGCCAACGAGGCTACGGCAGTGGCCAACGTGGATATTATCACTTCCGCGCAACAGTCCTACAAGGCGGCTTATCCCGCCATTGGCTACGCCGATTCGCTCGCCCATTTGGCCGGCAACTGCGACCTGCGCCAATGCCGGGCGACCGCCGACCATGCCTGCCTGATTGATTGCCACCTGCCCGAAGGCGTCCGCGAGTCGCGCGGCGGCTATTTTTATGGGCTTAGCGCCGCCAGCCCCGCCGGCTTCGGTCCCAACTCGACCTACGTGGTCGTGGCCGCCGTGGAGACGGTTCACAAGACGGGAGACCATGACTTCTGCGCCGTCGAGGATGCCAGGATACGCTGGCAGACTCCTGTTGCCGCTACCCCCGCCAGTTCGATTACTCATTCTGTATGCCAGCAACTGCCGGTGATGCCGTAATGCCGCCGACTTTCGCCCCCGCCGGTCCACCGCGTGCCCGCCTAGGCCGGCGCCTCCTCTACTCCCCGCTGGTGATCGTGGCCGTCGCTTTTGTGGCGCGTGTGGTGAGCATTCTCCTCCGCCACCGCTACGCCATACCCGCGGCTTACGGCCACCTTTTCTTTGGCTTTGAAGTGGGAAGGATTGCCAGCGCTCTTGCCTCCGGGCACGGCTTCAGTTCGCCTTTTCCCGGCCCCTCCGGTCCGACCGCCTGGCTGGGCCCGGTCTATCCGCTCATGGTAGCCGGGGTTTTCAAGATTCTTGGCATTTACACAACCGCGTCCGCTCTCTCGATCATGGTCATCAACAGCGTCTTCTCCGCGCTCACCTGCCTGGCCATTTACCTGGTGGGCATGGAGTTATTCGGCTTGGGCGTTGCCGTGCTCGCCGCCTGGGCCTGGGCCCTCTTGCCCTACAGCATCAACTGGAGCTTCTGGATCTGGGAGACCACGGTTTCCGCCTTTCTGCTGACCCTGCTCTTCTGGCTGACCCTGCGCCTGGCCCGTCAGCCCCGTTCGCGAACGTGGGCTCTCTATGGCCTGCTCTGGGGCGTGCTGGCGCTCACCAACGCCTCTTGCCTCTCCTTCCTCCCCGTGGCCGCCGTCTGGCTTTGGTATCGCTTGCGGCGGGAGCACCTGTTCCGCTTCCGCCATGCCGCCGCGTCGGCGCTGCTCTTTTTGCTGGCGGTTTCGCCTTGGGTCGCTCGCAACTACCTGGTCATGGGCAGGTTCATCTTCCCGCGCAGTGATTTCGGGGAAGAGCTCTACATGGGCAACCACGAAGGTTCCGAGGGCCTGTGCATGTTCTGGGACCATCCCGTATGGAACAAGTACGAGATGGCGAGCTTCACCCAGCAGGGCGAACTGGCCTACGTGGCCGCTAAGCAGAAGATTGCAGAACAATGGATCGCGCAGCACCCCGGCCGCTTTGCCGAACTGACTCTGAAACGGGTCGGCTTCTTCTGGTTCACCATCCCGGAACAGGGACGCATTGGCCGGCGTTTTGGCATCGGCTCCCGCCACGCCTTGTACTTCGCCGTCGCCCTGCTGGCTTTTTGGGGATTGTGGCTGGCCTTCCGCCGCCACAGCGCCGCCTGGCTCTTTGCCGGGCTGTTTTTTTTCTATCCCCTGGTTTACTACATCACTCACTGCCATCCCCGCTATCAGCACCCCATCACGCCGGAGATGCTGCTGCTCGCGGTTTTTCTCCTGCACAGTTCCTGGAGGGAGGAGCCGCGCTTCCTGCGTTTTGGCCGCAAAAAGGCGGCGGCTTCTTCATCCGTCGCTACAACTGCTGAAGAAGAGCGCGTGGCCGTGAGCCGCGCGCAAAACTGATTTTTCAACCACAGAGGACACAGAGTACACAGAGGAAATACATTTCGAAAATCGCACCTTGGGTAGCCCAGTGCAATCGCCATGGTCCTGCAAAAGAAGTTTCCGCATTGCGAAAGCAGCGGCCCCAGATTTGAATCCTCTGTGCTCTCTGTGGCCTCTGTGGTGAAAAAAGGAGTTCAGCCATGCAGAAAATCGTCCCCTTTCTCTGGTTCGACGGAAATGCCGAAGAAGCGATGAACTTCTACACCTCCATCTTCAAGAATTCCAAAATCAAAAACATCCACCGCTATGGCGACGCCGGTCCCGGACCCAAGGGAACGGTTATGTCGGGCACCTTCGAGATTAACGGACAGGAGTTCATGGCCTTGAATGGCGGCCCGCAATTCAGCTTCACTCCCGCCATCTCCTTCTTTGTGAACTGCGAGACCCAGGCGGAAGTTGATGAGCTCTGGGAAAAGCTCTCCGCCGGCGGCGAGAAAAGCCGCTGCGGCTGGCTGCGCGACAAGTTCGGCGTCTCCTGGCAGATTATTCCCACCGCGCTGGGCCAGTTGCTGGGCGACCCCGACCGCGCCAAAGCCGGCCGCGTCCTGCAGGCCATGCTCAAGATGGACAAGATTGATATTCAGGGATTGCAGCGAGCCTATGACCAAAGCGCCTAGAGCGATCTCGCTGTCTCTTGAATAGCTTTTAGAAAGGCGTGGCTTCAGCCCCGCCGCAGAGCGCACGCGGCCCGGACTAGCTTCCGAGCTTCTCCACCAGATCGGGCAGCTCGACAATGCTGCCCAGAATGTGCGTGTGCCTCTCCTGGCGCAGGCGTTCCGCGCTGTGCGCGCCGGTAAGGACTCCCACCACCCCGCGTACGCCGGCATTGCTTCCCGCCTGCAGGTCCAGAGGCGTATCGCCGACGTTGATGACCTGGGCCACATCCAATACTTTGGCCGCCTCCATGGCGCGAAAAATCATGAAAGGCGCTGGGCGCCCCACCGGCACGTCATCGCTGCAAATCGTGGCATTGAAGGTCCTCTGCCAGCCCGCCTGCTGCAGAATCAGGTCATTTAGCTCGCGGTAGAACCCGGTGGTCGTGGCCAGGCGAATGTCGTGGTTCCGGAGCCAGTCGAAGGTGTTTTGCGCCCCGGCGATGGGGCTTACTCCGTTCCTGTGGTAATGGCCCTCCAGGATCCCGCGAAAATCCTCGTAAATGCGCTTCACTCTGGCATCCGTGCCGCCGCTGGCAACCCGTGGTTGCCGTTCCACAAAGTGGCGAATCACCTCGCGTTTGGAAGCTCCTTTCCATTCCCGCAGGTGAGATTCCTCGGCTTCAATCCCGTTGTTCTGCAGCGCGGTGCGGAACGCGGCCAGCACCTCGTCTCGATCTTCAGTGATCGTGCCCGCGACATCGAAAATGACCAGGCGGATCGGCATGGGACTCGATATACCTGCAAATAATTCGGTTTACAGAGCGTATTCAAGCGGCACGGGCTGCCTGACAAGACAGAAACTGGGAGCAGTGCTCTTTTCACGGCCCAGGCATCAGGGTCCGCTGAGTTTTCCCTCGGCCGTGATGGTATGGGTTTCCCCCGGGATGTGGATGCTTAGGCTGGAGAGGAAATGCCGGGCAATCTCATTGTTCAGGTCGAGGAACTCAATGAGAATTTCCTGTGGCGGCGCCACCGTGCACGTGTAGGTGTGACATACGCTCACACTCAGCGCTAATGTTCCGTTTACCCGCCCCATTACCCCGTACCTCATTACGAAGTAACCGGATACTCCCGCTCCGCCTCCGACCTTCCACATTCCCTTGGGCATATCTGGCAAACGTTGGTCGCCATTCAATCCGTATCCCTGGCCCAGCGTGTCGTTCAACATGAAGTGGGTGAAACTCGACTCCTGCTGAAGATTGAAAGCCGCAACGCCGGGGTTGAAGGAGATGGCAATGAATCGGCGATCGTTGATTTGCGCCCCGCCCAAGGCAATTCTGCCGGTCAGGCTGTGTTCATACTGCGTATCGACAAAATTCCAGTCCGGATCGTCGGGATACTCGAAGGAGATGCTTACTTGGCCATCGTGCAAGGTGTATGGCGTGTAACCTAAGGGAAGAGTGTAGATGATCTGCCTGGGCACCGGACTGCCGGGATCAATCTCCGATATTGCTTTGGTGAGTTTAAAGGTGGACACCACTTTATCCAGGTTTCTCTCCTGCTCCGTCGCCTCTTCCCCGCAGCCCTCGTAGTCCTTTCCACTTGTGCCGCCGCAGCCCATGAAGATTTGCGGAATTAGCTCGTAGCACGAACCGTCAGCAAAGAGGTCGTAGCGCGCACAAACCGTGCCCGTGCCCAGACCTACCCCGCTGCAATCTGAGTCTCTGAAGAGCCTGCCGCCAATCTTGGTCACGCTGTCCGCGGGAGCCCTCTTGTCAGCCGGGGAGAGGCAGGAAAATGCAGACACATTCCGGCTGACAGTCAGCGAAAGCAGGGTGGTGACGGAATAGCCGTCCTCTTTTCCGCCCTCTTTCCGCATTGCAAAGCAGATGGTGTTCTTGGCGGAACAGTTCAGACCGGGGATATTGTCCGGCGTGTCCCGCGACTCCTTGTAAGACGCCGGGTATCGAAAGCTGATTCCCACTTCTGGGTCCTGATATTCCTTCCACGAGGGTGGGATGGCCTGAGCCTCCGATATGTCATTAACTTCCGGTGAGATAACAGGGGTTGTGCTGTTTGGCAGAGAGGCTAAAAACCCATCCAGAAGCTGCACCAGGGAGACCGAAGATGGGGATGATGTGGGAAGCGAAAGGGATGTAGCCTGCCCCTCGAACAGGCAGCCAATCACAATTGCAACAAGGCTTACCAACGGCAGGATTGCGCGCAACACCGCGCTTATTATGCAGAGTGAAGCGCGCGGCGCAACGAAAATAAAACGACCAGCAGCGGGAAGGTCATTTCTCTCCCCGACAAAGCATTGTCAGCGGGACCCCGCCGCCTGCGGGCCCACCACCGCCTCGTATACCACCAACTTGGCTACCGGTTTGCCGTTCTCTTCCTGCTCGGGGGCATAAACGCGGTGAGTTTCCGGGGCCACCGCCAGGCTGTGCACTCTCTTTTGCACCGGAAAATCTTCCAGCTTGCGGAAATGGTTCGGGTCGTCTTCCTGGAACACGGAAATGGCGCCGCCGTAGCATGCCTCATAGATGCGCCGCAGGCCGGCATCGTACTTGATCACGTCGCCGCCCTCGGTCAGGGGCAGATAGGCGATGGGCTCGTGCTTCTCCAGGTCGAAAACCGTCATCAGGTTGTTGTCTTCACAGGAAAGAAAAGCGCGGCGATGCTCCACGTCCAGCGCCATGCCATGATTGCCCCGGCAGCGGCCCACGCCGTAGCGACCCACCACCTGATCGGTCTGGGGGTCAATCACCGCGAAAATATTCTGGTCCTGCAGGTTCACATACACCTTGCGCGCCACGGGGTCGTACTGCGGCATCCCGGTTTCGCTGTCGAAGCTCAGGTTTTTAAGCACGGTGTCGCTGCGCACATCAATTACGGCCTCGGCCTTGCCGCGCTCATCGGAAACATAGAGCTTGTGGAAGGGCGGCGCGTAGGCACTCCCGTCGGGCTTGTCGCGGGTGGGAATTTTCTTGATGACCTTGAACTGGTGCAGGTCAATCACCCCGATTTTGTTCTCGTACCAGTCGGAGGTGTAAACCTTGTGCAGTTCGGGAACATATTCCACGCCCTCCACGCCGGGCACATCGGGAATGGCCTTGACCAGGCGATTGTTTCGCAGATCAATTACGTAGAGGATGCCGGCGCCCAGGTGGGCGGAAAGCAGGTAGTGGTCCGGGGTGTCAATGGTCAGGTAATCGAAGCGTTTTCCCGCCGGGCCGGGCAGGTTGATGGTGGCCACCTGTTTTAGGGTTTGCCCGCCCAGTTGGGCCGCGGCCAGCGCCAACATTATCGCTGCAATCCTGAAATAGCCGTTCGTCATAACTGCCTCCGCTCCCGCCAGCCATGGCCAAAACGGGAAGTCCCGCCCGCATCAGGGCATTGATTCTAGGCGACCTCTTCCCGTTTTAGGAAGTGATGCCAACCGCAGCCTCGCTCTTAGCCCTGAACCTCTTTTTTCTGTCCCTTCCCAACTGCTAGCAAACAAAACGGAATAGGACGATGCCGGCGCCCTCCCCTTCCTTTGGACAACGACTTGCTCCACGGTACGGCGGTCATAGCGAAAACAAAGCGAATCTTGCTTTGTGAAGGAACTCATTATGGTGGAGTTAAAGGAATTCAAGGTCACACAACGGGACGGGCAAATCCTGCGTTTGCTGCTGGAAGGCTGCAGCAACAAGGAAATTGCCAGTGAACTCAAAATCAGCCCGCGCACCGTCAAGCAGCACCTGCGTTCGCTGTTTCAGCGCGCCGGTATTGATGGCGGGCGCAAGCGGGTCAAACTGGCCACAGCCCTCATGTGGCGGGAG
>DATEGM010000242.1:0-4566 GCA_035280085.1 Terriglobales bacterium | reverse complement strand
TGGAAATCCTGAAATCGTCCGACGAAGGCGTTTAGAGAATAGCCGTTGAAATTCTTACTGACGAACCCATAGGAAGCCACTTCCGAACTGATAGCTTGAACGTAACCCGTGCTGAACGCGAGGCGGTAAATGTACGAGCTTAGATATTCGACATTGATGACGGCGCGAGTCTCCGGGTTAAAGTCGCTGGCCGCCTTGACCAGGATGTCCTCGCCCCCCTGCTTGCAGGTGGTGCCTATCTGCTGGGAGCACGCCCCGATCTGCCCTTTCTTGAGCTGGTAACCGCGGTCGGTCACGCCGGAATACGTGGTCATGAAATACGTGTGTTCGTTGGGAGTGGCCCGAAACACGCCACGCTCCGCCCAGCCCCGGGTGGAAAACATTTCCCCGCCGAGGGTGGCATCCATACTGCGGTTGATGGCCCAGTAGAAAGAATCTCCCAGAATGATGCCTTTGATGTTGGACGTGCCAAAATTGGGCATCAGGAATCCGGAGTGGCGTCCCAGGTGGTCCACGGGATGGGTGGCATAGGGCATGAAGAAGGCAGGGATGCCCTTCACCCGGAACGTGCTGCGGTAAATCTTGGCATCTCCCCCGACTTCCACCACCGCCCGCGGCATATTGAAGGTCCAAATGGGATGCGGCACTTCGCAGGAGGTAACCGTGCCGTGGTGCACCAGGTAGCGGTCGGGGCCGAGCTTATCCACCACTTTGCCGGTAAAGGCAAAGGGGTTGGAGGTAGTGAGAGTCACCAGCTGGCCATGGAACCGCATGCCCAGGGTCCCGCTCACATGATAAAAGGTGCCGATTTCGGTGCGCACGTTGTAGGTGCCGTGAGTGGCTTCCAGGTGTTCGTCATGCGGCCCGCCATCCAGAATCACGTGGCCCGTTTCCGTGGTGTCACCAGTCTTGGGATCGTACGTGACGTGATCGGCATAAAGCAGGTAGTTGCCGTGCGTGAGCAGCACATTGCCGTTCGCTTTGTAAATTCCGCCGGTGCGCTCCTGCTCGCATGCCTGGATGATGGTTTCCACGGCTTGGCCGGGGGAGTGAACATGGGTGATGGTTCCGCTGCAGGCCGCGGCCGGCGCTTGCAGCTGCAGCTGCAATGGCGGCGGCTGCAAGCCCGCAACCGACGGAAATTGCAGCGAACTCCGCGGGCGCAACTGGCTGGTAACTATCGGAACCGTGAAGAGCAGATGACAAAGGCAGGCTGCCGTGATAAGGATTCGAAAGCGGAGATTCATCAGAAGCGCACGCGCCGCCTGCAGGTTGAAGTGTTGCTGAACTTCCGAACTTAGCACGGCGCAGGGATGCAGGCAAAGGCACAGCCTGATGCCTGGCGGTAGCGGCGCCCTGGGAACCACCGCGCTCCCGGCGATTTTCCAACGACCTATGTCCTGTCCCACAGGTGGCGGCGAGAGCCGCGGCACAAATCTGCGCCCGGCGCGCGTGCGCCCGCGTTTTCGGCCCAGTGGCTCCGCCCCCACGGGTGAGCCGCACGCGGGCGACGATCGCGTGCTGGTCGAGGCTGAAGCCGGCGATCTCAGCGAGCAGCAATTTGCCGCCAGCCTCGACGCTCCCGCGGCGCCCAAGCGCCGATTTGTCCCTGGTCCGCCAGGCAGCCGTGCGCCCTTAAGCAACTCGATGGAAAACGCGCAGAGCCACCCGCCAGTCCAAGATGTGATCCTTGACCAGTCTACGGCCCTCGAAGATTTTGATAAGGAAGCTTCGGAAGTATCCGTGGCGATGGCAGATTTACAATGTGCCTCGGACAAGTCTCCAGCCGAGAGTGATGGCGCCGTGGCGCGTGAAGAAGGGAGTACGCCAGCGCCGGCTGTGCCTTCTTTTAGCAGTGTCCTGAACGATGATCAGGGAACCGACGTCTTCCTGGCTGATGCTCCTCAGTGGCGGCAGGAAGTCGCGGCCCGCCTGAACCACTATCATTCGCGCCGAACTAGGAGGCCGCCACGCTATCCCTCGTTGGCCTTGAAGTTTGATCCGCCGGCGTATTCTTCGCCGCCGAACTGCGCCCCCGAGCCGCCCTGCGCCGCTGCTTCTTCGCTGCCCGCGCGCTCGGAAGCGGCCACCGCGACTGCCGCCGCTGCCGAAGTAGTGGAAGATCGGCAGCTTCTGCCGGCCGACGCCAGCAACGTCATTGAATTTCCGCGTCCGCTGGTACCACCTCCGCCCCGTCCCGATGAACTGGCCGAACCCATCCTGGATATGCCGCGCATTCTGGATGCGCCGGAAGCCGTGCCCAAGCAGGTGCCGTTGGGTGGCATCATCCTCCAGGGGGAGGAGGCTTCCGCGCCCAGTGACCTGGAATTACCCCTGCCGGTGGCTCCGCTCAGCCGGCGTCTGGTGGCTGCAGGCCTGGACGGACTGCTGGTAGCAGCCGCCACCATACTGTTCGCGTTTATCGCAAATGAAATTGCCGTGCTGTTGCCCTCCGCCCGCGCGGTGCTGGAATTGGGGATGGCGCTGCCGGCCATTTTGTGGGCGGTGTTCCAGTATGTTTTCCTCGTTTATACCGGCTCGACTCCCGGGATGCGCCTAACCGCCCTGCGTCTGAGCGATTTTGATGGCAGCGTGCCCGACCGGGCCACACGCCGCTGGCGCGCTTTGGCCATGGCCCTCTCCGCCGTTTCACTCGGTTTGGGCTTTCTCTGGTGTCTTCTGGATGAAGACACGCTCTGCTGGCACGACCGCATCACCCGCACCTATTTGGACGCTGGGCGCGCCGCCGAAACCAGCCCGCGGCCAGGGCCCATGTTTCCGCAAAGATTCTTCGCCTTTCTCCGCCGGGCAGAGGCCTTCCTGGAGCGCCGCGACGAGGAGACCAGCGACGAAGCCGGCCCGCTGGAACGCTGAAAACCCCCTACCTGATGTGTTATCTTCAACGTTTGTCCAAGCGCCTTAAGGCAAGCGTGTGTTCCGGCCGTTGAAGTAACTCCCAGAAGCAATGTCGAGCACGAGCATTCGTCGCCCTGCAGCCAAGGTTTTCGTCGCCACCACGGTGATGCTGACCTTCATCTCCTTCTGGAGGGCGGCGGCTATCGTCCTTTCCGACCTGGCTTCCTCCGCCTATTATGCCGGCGGCGATGCCGAGAAGGTCATCGGCAAGAGTGCTCCCTGGTTCATCCTGGCGGTGATGCTGTTCAGCTATGCGGTGCGGGCTCTATACATCGAGTCCAGCGCCATGTTCGTGCGCGGCGGCGTTTACCGCGTGGTCAAGGAGGCCATGGGCGGCACCCTGGCCAAGATTTCGGTGTCCGCGCTGCTCTTCGACTATGTGCTCACCGGGCCTATCAGCGCCGTTTCAGCGGGCCAGTACCTGGCCGGCTTCGTGGACGACATCGGACGCTACCTCGGCCACCCCATCAACTTTAGCGAAGCGGGCACGAATCACTTTGCTGCCGTCTTCGCCGCCTTCGTGGTCCTTTACTTCTGGTGGAAAAATATCCAGGGCATCCACGAGAGCAGTGACAAGGCCATGAAGATCATGAAGATCACCACCGTGATGGTGGTGATGCTGATCATCTGGTGCCTGGTTACGCTGATCAAAAAGCCCGCGCCCCTGCCGCCCAGCCCCTTCACGCCCGGGGTCTTTCACTTCAGCCACGAATCGCTGGGTTGGTTATTCGGAACCTGGGCCTCCAGGATCACCCTGGTGATGTTGCTGGTAGGCTTCGGACACTCCGTGCTGGCCATGTCCGGCGAAGAAACCCTGGCGCAGGTGAACCGAGAAATTGAGCACCCCAAGCTCAAGAACCTGGAAAAAACCGGGCTGGTGATTTTCATCTACAGCCTGGTGTTTACCTCCCTGGTTTCGTTCTTCGCGGTGATGATCATCCCTGATAGCGTGCGGCCAAGCTTCTTCGGCAACCTCATTGGCGGGATTGCCATGTACCTGGCCGGCCCCTACACGGTGAAGCTGCTGTTTCACGGTTTCGTGGTGCTGGTGGGCGTGCTGATCCTGGCGGGAGCGGAGAATACCTCGATTGTAGGCGCCAATGGAGTGCTCAACCGCGTGGCCGAAGACGGCGTGCTGACTGACTGGTTCCAGAAGCCGCAGAAGCGCTATGGGACCAGCTATCGCATCATCAACCTGATCGTGCTGATGCAGCTCGCGACCATCGCTGCCAGCCGCGGCAACGTTTACCTGCTGGCCGCGTTGTATGCCTTCGGCGTGATCTGGAGTTTTGCCATGAAGGGGCTGGCGGTACTGGTTCTACGCTATACCGAGCCGGAAAACCGCCAGTGGAAGGTGCCGGGCAATTTTCACCTGTTCGGCAGGGAGATACCGGTCGGCTTGACGATTATCACGGTGGTCCTGTTCATGACTGCCATCGTCAACCTGTTTACCAAGCAGGAAGCTACCATCGCGGGCGTGATCTTCACGGTTGTTTTCTTTGCCATTTTCACCGCGTCAGAACACCACGTTGCCAAGATGCGGCGCGGCAAGCCGGAAATGCTCGACCAGTTCCGCGTGTACGGCAACCAGGAACTGGGCAGCGGCGCACTCGGCGTGCGGCCGGGCAACGTCCTGGTGACGGTGCGCGA
>DATEGM010000241.1:0-17103 GCA_035280085.1 Terriglobales bacterium | reverse complement strand
CCTCGCCCCATGCCGTAGAGCAGGCGCGCCGCACCCAGCTGCGAACCCATGCCTGAGCCGATGGTCGCGACCAGCAGGGTGAGGTTGATCACACCGAACATCCAGGCGCCACCGGCGCGCCCGGCCACAGTGACGTAAGCCGTATCCACATCGGGGAAGGTCGAACTCGGCCAAACCAGCTGTGCGGCATAAACCTCCATGGAGGCCAGCACGCCGGTGATAAGGCAAACCAGCACCGTGGCCAGCAGGATGTTGCGGCGCGGGTTTTCCGCTTCTTCCGACAGGGTGGAAATGCCGTCGAAGCCTATATAAGTGAGCACGGCGAGCGAGGTGCCGCCCAGCACCGTCCGCGTGGAGTACGTCTGCGGGTCGTAAAAAGGCCGGGTGAAAAACGATAGCCCATCGTGCGGCGCGTGGAAGACGTAACGCGCTACCACTACGAACAGGATAGCGATGACCACGCCCATGGCGGCCGCCAAGCCGTCATTGATGCGGGCGGAGGTGCGGATGCCATTCAGGTTGAGGAGCGTGAACAGACAAGCGAAGAAGATCGCCCAAACGACGAAGGGCACGCCAGGCGCAAAGTTCATGGCGAATTTGCTACACAGCACGGTGCAGACTACGGGATTAAGCATGTAGTCCATGGCCATGCTCCAGCCGGTGATGTAGCCGAGGGCGGGGTGAATTTCCTGGCCGACATAGGTGAAGGCTGACCCGGCACTGGGATAGACCCGCGCCATGCGTCCGTAGCTGACGGCGGTGAACAGCATGGCCACCATGGCAATCAGGATGGTGGTTACCGCGTGGCCATGGGCTCGCTGGGTCATGATGCCATAGGGAGGCATGGGTGCCGTGGGCTGGATGACAATCAAGCCGTAAAGCACCAAGTCCCACAAGCCCAGGGCACGCCTCAGCCTGGGCGCGGCATTCGTCGAAACCGCGGTTCCATCGGACATAAAGGGCTTTGCCGAGCCGGTCAGCTCAGAGGTTAGTTTACGGCGGCTCCCCGGGCAATCAATCACCGCAGGATTGCCCGCCTGCTTCGCTCTCCGGCCTGTGTCCCCCTCAGAAGTAAAACTTCAAAGCCAGCTGAATCAAGCGCGGGTCGCGTGCCGACTGGGGAAATCCCCAGGAGCAGTTGGAGTTGCGGTTGTCCACCGGGCAGCCGCTAAGGCCCGCGGGAAGATCGAGGCCATGGTCCGTTGCTGGGTTATCAAAGAGAAATGTAGACGGGAACAGCAGAGGATTCATATGGTTCCACACGTTGAAGAACTCAGCGCGGAATTCAAAACGCTCGCGTTCATTGAGCGGAAAAGTTTTGAAAAGCGAAAGGTCCCAATTCTGGAAGCCCGGGCCACGAATGATGTTGCGTCCGGCATTGCCAAACGTCCCCAGCACCGTATTGGTGGCAAAAGCGCAGGTGTTAAACAGGGTGCCGGGAATGCAGGGCTTGGCGTTGGGATCGCCGATACGATTCGGGCGGGCGGAATTGGCGACATCGCCGCCTCCGTCGGAGTTGGATAAGTTAGTAGCAATGTCGGTAGGCGTGAAGTAGTTTCCGGTGGAGGCGCTGGTGATGCCGGCGACTTGCCAGCCGCCGATGATCTGGTTCAGCACGCCGCTGGCATTGCCGGCGAAGGTCTTGCCTTTACCAAATGGCAGCTCGTAGAAGTAGCTGAGAACGAACCGGTGGCGGATGTCAAAATCCGCATTGCCGTATTCCAGTTGGGGGAAGCGCTGGTCGCGGAAATCCCCAGTCGCGAAGGAGCCCAGGTTGGCGCTGGAAGCATTGTCGAGAGCATGGCTGTAAGTGTAGGAGGCTTCAAACTGCAGGCCACGCGAGAGCCGCTTCTGCAACCGAGTCTGCAGGGAGTTGTAGTTGGAGAAGGCATTGGACCGAAACGTGGTGATGGTGGTGTCGAACACCGAAGGATCGCAGTTGGGCAATAAGGCGGTGTTGCAGGTGTGTACCGGGCGGCGGGGCAGCAGGGGAGCGGTCTGATCCACCGTAGGCACCGCCTGGTTGCCGTTGTAGAAGGCGTACAGCTTGGTGCCGCGTGAGCCGGCGTACGAAACCTCGAACATGGTCTGCGATGGTAATTGGTACTGCAGGCCAAAATGCCATTGCTGGGTGTAGGGCGTCCGTAGGTTGGGATCGGTGGAGAACAGCTGCGGCGTATTGGGGTCGCTAAGGGAATTCGCCGGAAAGCCTTGGGAGAGGACATTGAAATTCGGAATCGAGCAGTCCGTTTGCCCGGGCGCGGGGTTGGCGGAGGCCGCCCCGCAGGGGGTATTGAACGACTGGATGGAAAAGAACGGCGGGTTGAAGGCGGGGCTGGGATTGGAGTAGGGGCCGTTTTCGTCGCCGCCGTAGAAAACTCCGTATCCGGTACGGAGCACCAGCTTGTCCGTGATCTGGTAGGAGAGTCCGACCCGTGGAGCAAAATTGTTCAGATCGGGATTAATCAGCCCCCGGGAGCCAGTACGGAAAACGGGAATGCTCTGCGCCAGGGTAGGGGTGAGCTGCAGGTTCTGCCCTTTGGGCACCAGCAGCCCCTGAGAGGCAAAATCGAAGGTGGCCTGTTGATCGTGACTCTCCTTAACAGTGGTGAAGAGTTCATAGCGCAGCCCGAGATTCAGGGTCAGGCGGGGACTGACGCGATAGTCGTCCTGGGTGAAAAAGGCGTACACCGGGCGGTGATAGTCAACATTGTGCAGGCTCGTAATCTGCCCGCCGTCGGTAATGCCGAGCAGGAAGGAAGCGAAAGCGGCGCCGCCGCTGCTGGGCGCGGCCGGATTGTCGGTAAAGCCGCTGCCGAAATCCAGGGTGCCGCGGGAAGCCGCAGGCTGGAAGATGGTGAACTGTTCCCGGCGGATCTCGGTGCCGAACTTCAACGAATGCCTGCCACGGACCCAGGTCAAATTGTCCGTCAATACGTAGCTGTTCTGGATCTCGAGCGAAGGCAGGAACGTGGAGCTGCCGATGGTAGCGGAGCCATCACCGAAGGTGATTTGCGGCAAGCCTCCATTAAGTGGGGCAAAAGGAATACCGGGATAGTCAATGCCAAAAGAGGGATCGCCGGCGACGTTTTTATCGAAATTGAGCTGGAAACGGTGCGCGTTGATGCGGTTGTAGCCGGCGCGAAACTCGTTGACCAGGTTGGAAGAGAACAGGTGGGTCTCGCTTAGGGCCAGGCTGCGATAGGAATTGTCTTCCAGGCCATCGAAGAACCCCCCGCCATCGAGCACGTTGTTGAAAGGCGCGGGAATGAAGCTGGGCTGATTCTCGTAGCTGAAACGGCCAAAGAAATCGTCATTGCGGGCGATTTTGTGGTCAATGCGAACATCGAAGTTGTTGCGGCTCTCCTGCCGGCGTGGGTCCACCAGGAAATTGGAACCGCTGCGGTTTGTATTGGGAGCTGGGTACAGGGCCGCCATGCGGGCGCCCAGCGGATCAATCAGGCTCTTGGGAAAAACGTTTAACTGTCCGCCGGAGGCAATGGGCACTCCGCAGAAGCCGTCGGGATTGAGGTTCGACACCTGGGTCAGGCGGGTATCGAAAATCTCGCCAAAAAAAGTGGGATTGCCGTTGCAGTCTACGGCCTGCTGATTCGTGGGCTGTCCAGTGACGGGATCCACGGCCATGGCCGGCAGGTTGGTTAGATCGCCGCTGAAATCACCGGCCCTCATCTGCGGTGTGGGAATCACCCCGAGAATGGGAGTGGCCTGGCGCACGCGCAACCCTTCATAATCCACGAAGAAAAACGTGCGGTTTTTGATGATGGGGCCGCCCAGCGTGGCGCCAAACTGGTTCTGCTTGTAGGGCTGCTTGCCAAACTCGTCGAAGGCATTGGTGGCATCGAACTTCTCATTGCGCACGAACTCGTAAACATCGCCGTGGAATTGGTTAGTTCCGGACTTGATTACAGCGTTCATGATGGCGCCGTTGCCGCGTCCGAACTCCGCGCTGTAGGCGTTGGTCTGAACCTTGAATTCGCCGATGGCATCCACCGAAGGCTGAATGACGTAGGTGCTCTCGTTCAGCAGGTCACCCAGATTGGAATTGTTGTCCACACCGTCGAGCAGGAAATTGTTCTGCAGGGCGCGCGCGCCGTTGGAACTGAAGCCAAAGCTTTTTTCCTCGCGCGAACCGGGTTCGGCGGGAACTACACCGGCGCCAAGCTGAGCCAATTGCGCGTAGTTGCGCCCATTCAGGGGCAAAGTTTCAATGCGCTGCCCCGTCACCACCTGGCCGAGGTCTGAGGTCTCGGTTTGCAGTTGCGGCCCCAGCGAGGTTACCGTGACTTCCTGCTGCACCTGCCCAACCTGCAGGGTGATATTCACTGAGGGCCGCTCCTGCACATTGAGTTGGACTGGCCCAACTACCATGCTCTTGAAGCCTTGCTTCTCAACCTTTACCCGATAGCGCCCAATTTTCAGGGGACCAGAGACATATTCACCGGAGTCATTGGTGGACGTGGAATATGATGTGCCGCGGTCCACGTCCGTTATGGTGACGCCGGCACGCGGCACCATGGCGCCCGAGGAATCGCGGACGGTCCCGACAATGTTTCCGGTATCTTTCTGTGCCCAGCACAGGCCGGCGAAAAGCAGGAGCAGCGAGCAGAGAAGTAGAGATCGTGAAGTGAACGAAGAAGACATGGCTAACCTCCTTGCGGGCGACGCGGGACACGCGCTGGGAATCGCACGCTCAAACCGAATCCAGCAACGAAACCAAATTGAACCTTCCGCAGAAGCGCTCCTAGCGAGGAGTCGCTTCCAGCAGCAGGTGCTCCTTGAATGAAACCTTCAGCTTGGGGTTCTGGGAATCCACAACGCCCAGCTCTTTACCATTTTCATAGTCGGTTATTTGATAGCCGCCGGCTTTCAGGCCACGCAATTCAACCTCGCCCGACCAATCCGGAACTTTTTCCGGCGCATAAAAGGCGTAGTACATCTTTCCGTCCTTCGCGATCGCATAGCCCTCGGGCACGTCATAGCCGTAGGTATAGAGATCGAGAAACTCGCCGCGGGGAAGCATCGTTGAGTTGTAAATCTCAATCCACTTCTTCCAGTAATTTTCCTTTTCCGGGGTGAGTTCGACGGTCTTGAACTTCGGTCCGTAATCGGGCCAGGTGAACTTTGTGCCGAGGACGGCGCCGGTGCCGATGGTAGAAGCGAAATCCCTGCCAATGTCTACCTCGTGGTTCGTATTGCCAAAGTTGATTTTCGTAAGTTCCACGTGGTCGCCATAAATCGCCGCCTGCGGCCCGAGCAATGCTTTGTACATCTTGGTGCGCAGGCGCACCTGGCGCGAACCTACTGGATCAGCGGTTACCGCCTGGTCAATGTAGGGCAACCACGCCATATTGGGCGGCGTGCCGCAGGGGCAGCTCTGGGTGACGCTGTCGGGCTTAAGCGCCCTCGTGGTCTGAAAGATAATTTTGTAGATTTCACCCGTGGCGCGCACCGAGTCCATCGGCGATTTGTGGTGGTGCTTGGGGTTATAGCAGGGCGGGACGATGTAGGAGAAGTCGAGCTTGCTGCCGTCGAAGTCCCAGTCGCGAATGAACTTTTCCGTGAGCTGCTTGTAATATTGCTGTACTGCGGGCAGGGCCGGACATAGCGCGCCCATATCGGCGGTAGCGCGCGCGTGCTTGCCACCCTTATCCAGAATCAGCCAGTCAGGGTGCTTCTTGACTACCTCCGCCAGTTGGTACCGATGCCCATTCAGAATGTCTTTGCCCTCGCCGTCCTCCACCACCAGCGGAATCCACCACAACGTCATGCGAATGCCGGCTTTGTGGTAGGCCTGCACCACCTTGCGGACGGAATCGTCAGAGAAGGTTTTGGGGTTGGGATTCCAGTCGCCGCGATTGTTGAACCAGCCCGCATCAAGCGTGGCCCAGTGGAAGCCAAGTTGTTTCAGCTTAGGAATGGTGCCCAGCATCTGCTTGGGCGTTACATTCATCTCGTAGCCCCAGCCACACCAGTTCGCCTGGTAATCGCCGGTGGTGGCGCTGGGCAGCATCCAGCCCTCGCGCTGTAGCACGCTGGAGTAGAGGTGCAGCGGTTTGTAAAAGTCGCCTTCGAAAACGGCAACAAAGCTCATGGGAGTGGAGTAAGTCTCTCCCGGCTTCAGTTCCTCGCCAGGCTGCAGGGTGAGGGAAGCGCTAACCCGCTGGTCGGACGCGGTGCGCACCGGCAGGGACATCACCCAGGGCAGGAGTTCTACGTGGCCGATGGCCTCGCCCACCGAGCGCGTCCAGAAGGCCACCACCGGAACGCCGCCCCCGGTCTGGTTTTCGTCATTGTGCATCACCGTTTCCATCACGTTCGCCCGCGAAAAACTGGTGGAGACCGGCATCACGTCATCTTTGCCCCACTTCTCACTGGCTCCGGAGAAGGACCACATCTCGTAAGGCTTGGTCTGGGAGTCAACCTGCGTCGCGTTCAGCCGATGCTGTTGAGCCACAACCTGCTCCAGCCGCACGGGAGCGCCGCCAGTGTTCTTGTAGACGACGGTAGTGAAGGCCATCTGTGGAAAAGCGTCAGCTACCTCGATGGTCAGCTCTTTCTCCAGAGACGGAATGCTGGCGCTGCGACCGGAAATCTCTATCGTCTCGCCGCGCATGCCCAGGCGCCCGGCGCCGTCGGTGACCTTGGCTGCGGCGAGGTCGAGGTGGAAGTCGTCGATTTTCTTCCCGTTGCTGACCACAAAATCGCTGCCGTACGATTCAGGGTCGTCTAACGATACATACTTGCCGTCTTTCGTCAGGGAGGCCATGAGGTACCCAGCCGGAGTCAGTTCAAATTTTGCCGATGAGGTTGTGAGGACCACGCCGCTCCGTGTAACGCTTACGCGGATACCGGAGCGTGCAGCCGAAGGTGGGGAGTGCCGGCTGCAACTGACGACGATGAGGAGGCTAAGGCACAACAGCACGGCCGGACGAACGGGAAGACGTACTCGCCCGCTCCAGGAAGTCATAGCTGCGCACCTCTTCATCGCTCCGACCTGCGTTTGCCATGCCAGGGTAGGCTAAAACGGCAGGCCGGAAAAATGGTCAATTAAAACGGTTTACATAGTGATACTGGCCAGCCGCTCTGTCAAGTCCGTCGCGCGAAAATCCCTTCCTCAGGGCCGCGTTGCCGAACTGGTCTGAGTGTGAGCGCCTAACAGCCGGTGTATTTTCGGCGCCAGTTCCACTCCGATTTGGGAAGCGAAGGCCAGCAGCGCTTCTTTGCTCGCTTGGGGGTGGATAGTGTGCGGAGAAGTCGCGGTGTAGCTGGCCAGAAGCACGGCAAAATCCAGAGCGCTGGCGACCGTTCCTATGCTGCCGCGGTCCAGCGAATGATCACGGCGGATGAAGGGAATGCCGCAGACCTCCCCCACGATGAGTCCTCCCAGTAGCGCATCGCCGGCCCCAGCCGTGGAAGCAACGTTCACACGGGGCGCGGGACAGAAGTCCCAGATTCCTTCCGAATAAGCAAAGGCCCCGAGTCTGCCGGCCGTGACCACCAATCGAAGTTTGGGCAAGCTGGTCCGCAGGACCTGTTCGCAGGCCCGCAGAAAGGGGACTGGCTGGGAAGGCTGGAAGGGACAACCCGCCAGGGCGGCGGCTTCGCCCTCGTTCAGGCTCACTAATTCCAAATTCGAGAACATACCCAACTCCCTCGCGGGCGCCACTTCGGCGGCGGTGAACGAGGCGGCACGGAAAGCGCCTTGTTTGCCTGCCAGCCGCAAAAAATGGGCCCGCGTCTCCAGGGGAACCTCGGGCGCAGCCAGCGCGACTGACGGCTCGGCGAATAAATGCTCCGCCTTATCCAAGTCATCGCAGTCCAATTGGGCGGCCGCAGAGTTGCTGGCCGTGATATTGCCGCCCATGCCGTCGGGATACTGAAAGCACACGCTGAACATGGTGGGCGAACCGGCTACGACTTCCACGTGATTTGTGTCCATGCCGGCAGCGCTCATTTCGGCCATCATCTGCCGCCCAGGCGCATCATCGCCCACTTTACCGATGGGAATAACGCGGAAAGCACCACCCAGGCCCGCTCCCAGCAGTCTGGCCACGTAATGGCTGATGATGTGCAGTTTGCAGTAGTCACGGATGGCGAGCAACCGGCCCAGGCGGCTCTCCTCGCGCCCCAGCGTGTGATTTTCATCCAGGGCAAAGAAAATGCCGCTGCCAATTCCGCCAATGCCAATCAGACGGCGATAGTGATGGGAGTCCCCGCGCAGGTTCCGCCTCGTTTTCAAAACAGCTCCCACTCCGGATTCTCGCTGATGGGATGGCGAGCGGTTTCCTCCGTGGCGGTAATGATGGCGTCAGGATGGCGCTGCAGCAGGGTCATCGGGTACTCGGGTGTCGGTTCGCTAAAGAGCGCTACCCGCAGTGCGGTCTGCTTCCACGCGCCGGTGTCGCTATAGACTCGTACTTTGCGCGCCGCCAGGCATTCGCGCACTCCCAGTGTGATGGACATGGGCGGCACGAACTGGTAGGCGGTGCCGAAGGTCCGCTGCGCCAAAGCCAGGATGGTATCGGGATTGTTTTCCTGAATCCGAATGGTGGAGTTGGCGACATCCTCAATGCTCACCTGGCTGTACGGATTCCGGCGAGCCTGGTTATAAGCTACGTGGCCGTCCTGGCCCCATCCGCCCACCGTGATGTCAATGGGCGCCTCCGCGATTGCCTCCCCTACTTTCTGGGCGCTCGCCGGAGTCAGCCAGAAGCGTTGCGCTTCGGGAACGGCAAGCTTCGGTTGGATGCCGCCATAAAAATGTCTTTCCATGTATGTCCGGAAGTTGTAGGGATGATTGCGGGGCAGAAGCCGTCCTTGCCAGTCGAGACATTCGTCCATGTGAAACACGAACAAGTTAGCCAGCGAGACGGCGCGCGAATTCACCAATTCCGTATACGGTTTGTACCAGCAGGTGGGACCGCAGGGAATAATGGCACGGGTGGCGCGGCCGCGCCGGTTGTTCTCCTCGATCACTTCCACCAGTTCCCGCGCCATGAGTTCGCCCATCTCCCGGGAATCGCGCACCACGCGGAAGCGCGCCTTTAGTCCCGGATGGTGAGCCAGTTGGGAGCCTGGGATTCTGCACCAGTTGTAGAGCTGTTTGGGGTCCATTGCCGGCCTGTTCGAAGGTTTATTAAAAGCGTTTACTTTGGGCTTTTAAGCCCTGGCTGTCAAGCAGGAGTTCCCGCCGCGCCCGAGGGCGCTGACGTGGACTGGCGCACCACCAGCCGCGGCACCACCCGGCGGTGCAAAGGCTTTACCTCCTCGTTATTGTGCCGCGCATGCATCAGGTCGCGGATGATCTCGGCTCCAATGGAGCCCTGCATCTCCAGGTGCTGGTGCACGGTGGTCAGCGGTGGATTGTAGAAGCCAGCCCCGGGTATGTCATCAAAACCCACCACGGAAACGTCTTCCGGGACCCGGCGCCCGGCTTTGGTCAGGCAGCCGATAGCGGCGAATGCAGTGAGGTCGTCAAAGGTCACCAGCGCCGTGAATTCGCGCCTCCGGTTCAGCAACTCTTGGGTCAGTTGCACGCCGACAGGGTAGCTGGAATTTCCGCCCTGAATTTCCACCACCAGCTTGGGATCTATCTTCAGACCAGCTTGCCAGGCAAATTCGCACAGGCCTTTCCATCGCGGAGCGCTGTCTACCAGAGCCTTGGGTCCACGGATAAATGCGATCTTACGATGGCCTAATCCATACAGGTACTCCAGGGCCGCGAAAGTGCCGGCGGCGTTGTCCACTACCACGGAACTGAGCGTGCTTTCCGACAATTGCCGCCCAATCACCACCGTCGGCACCTCGCTGTGAGCAAAATCCTGCAGCAGGTGGGTCTCCAGGTAGAGCGGGTTGGCAATGGCAATAACGCCCTCCACCCGCCTCTCCAGGAGCAGCTCCACACAGCGCTGGAAGCGAGCCCGCTTGTTCTGAATGTCGGTCAGGATGGGGAGATAGCCGGAGTGGTAGAGCGAGTCTTCGATGCCGCGCAAGATCTGCGTGCAATACGGATCGGTAATGTCGAACACCACCACTCCCAACGTCTGGCTGCGGTTGCTGCGCAGGGAGCGGGCAAAAAGATTTGGCCGGTAACCCAAGTCCTTGGCCGCGCGCTTGACTCGGTTGCGGGTGGTGAGGGGTATGTGGCGGGCCAGGGGCGCATCATTGAGCACCATGGAAACGGTGGTTACGGAGACGCCGCTTTTTCCCGCCACATCCCGTATGGTCACCGCGGATGTTTTGCCCACTCCCATGATGTCCGGCCTGCGCCGCCGCGCCGCAGTGTAGCACAGCCTTTCCATCCGCTTGCGTCATCAGCCAGCAAAATTGACAAGCTATGCGGCAGACGGTAGATTGGCTGCGCACAGCATATTACATCGTTTTAATAGCGGGTGTCGGTGAGCGCAAAAAATCTCCGCTTGAACCGCATTTTTCACGGCCGCCGCCACGGCGTTCTGGTGGTGGCCTTCGATCATGCCCTGGTGCTGGGCCCGATTCCCGGCACCGAAGATGCGCCCGGCCAGATTCGCCGCTTCGTGAACGCGGGTTGTGACGGTATCCTGCTCAGCCTGGGTATTCTGAGCCATTGCGCGGACGCATTGCTCGCCCCCTTCATGCCCGGCATCATCGCCCGCATTGACTGGTCCACCATCTGGGGCGCGCCGGAATCCATCACCGCAAAACAGGCTCGTAGCCGGCTGCTGGCCCGCCCGGAAGAGGCGCTGCGGCTCGGCGCTGACGCCGTGGTCACGTATCTGGTGGTAGGCACGGGCGACTCCGAATTCGAAGCGGAGGAAATTGCCCGCACCGCGCAGGTAGCGCGGGAATGCGAAGCGCTGGGCGTGCCGCTGATGGTGGAATCGCTGGCCCGCGGCCCCAAGGTGCAGGACTATCGCGACCCGAAGTGGATCAAGCAGCACACGCGGCTGGCGGCGGAACTGGGCGCTGACGTGATCAAGACGGATTACACCGGCAATGTGGCCGCCATGACGGGCGTGGTGAAGGAGTGCCCCATTCCTGTTCTGGTGTTGGGAGGGAGCCGGATGGGCTCGGACGAGGAAGCCACTAAAACCGTTCGCGAAATCGCGCAGGCGGGCGCGGCGGGCGTCGTCTTCGGCCGCAATGTCTTTCAGGCGACCGACGTGGAGGGTTTTTTGGCGAGCGCCCGCGCCGCGCTGGATGGGGCAGGGGACAGCGCCCGGCCGACTCGGGTTCGCTAAGTTGATATGCCATGAGCCTTCTGGCGGTTGATGTCGGATCAAGCCACTGCAAAGCTGTTCTCTTTTCAGCTAGGGGCGAAATACTGTCCCAAAACGCCCGCCAGTACACGCCGCGGTTTCCCCAGCCTGGTTTCGCCGAAGTGGCGCCGCTTGTCCTCTGGGAGGCATTTTGCGCGACCGCGCAGGGCGCCGCCCGCGGCGCGGGGAGCGACCCTGTGCAGGCCGTGTGCATTGCCTCGCACGGCGAGACCTTTGTATGCGTAGACCGGCACAACCAGCCCCTTGCGCCTGCCATTTTGAACATGGATAGCCGCGCCACTGCCGAATCAGCCTGGCTCGAAGCGCACTTCGGCCGCCGGCGCATTTTTGAAATCACGGGGCACATCCCGCATCCGATGTACCCGGTCCTGAAGATTCTCTGGCTCAAGCAGCACTGCTCCGGCATGTTCGCCGAGGTTGATCGCTTTCTGGGGGTCACCGATTTCCTGCTGGCCCGGCTGGGTCTGCCCCCCTACATTGACTACTCGCTGGCATCCCGCTGGCTGGCCTTTGATGTGCGCCATATCTGCTGGTCTGACGAGATGCTTTCCTCTGTCGGCCTGGCGCGCGAGCAATTGCCCATTCCCGTTCCTGCGGGAACGATTGCCGGAAACTTGAACGCTGAGGCGGCAGCGCAAATCGGAGTTCCGGCGGGCACGCCGGTGGTGGTCGGCGGCCACGACCAGCCATGTGGCGCGCTGGGCGTGGGCGTGGTGAAGTCCGGACGCGTAGCTGACTCAATGGGCACCTACGAGTGCGTGCTGGCGTCTTCGCCGCGGCCTACGCTTTCCGAGGCCGCTTACGCATCTTCGCTGAATTCTTATCCGCACGTTGTTCCGGAGCAGTTTGTCACTCTGGCTTACTTTCCTTCGGGAATCATGGTGAGCTGGCTGCACGACCTGTTTTACGGCAAAAACCAGGTTTCTGAAGAAGATGTTTCAGAAATGGCGGACTACAGCGAACTGGAGGCGCGCGCTCCGACTGGGCCGTCGGGCATATGTGTGCTGCCTCATTTGATTGGCACCTGCAATCCCGACTTCAATCCCCGGGCCCGGGGAACGATCTTCGGCCTTACTCCGGGGACGACCCGGGAGCAGCTCCATAAGGCCGTCCTGGAGGGAATTGCGTGTGAGCTGTCGCTGATGATTGAGATCCTCTCCCATGCTGTGGGCGATTTTACCGACGTCTACGGCAGCGGCGGCGGCACGCGCTCGCTACTTGGGCTCAGGCTGCGCGCTGCTCTCAGTGGCCGGCGTTTCCACGTAATGCGCTCCCAGGAAGCGGTGTGCCTGGGTGCAGCCATTCTCGCTGGTGTTGGTACCGGCGTTTATTCCACCATCGCGGAGGCCATTGGCGCGCTGGTGCGGGAGAACAGTGTGGTTGAGCCCGACCCGGCGCTGGCCGCCGATTACGCAGCCCAAATGCGGCAATACCGGGCAATTTATCCGGCGCTGGCGCCGGTGCGCGATGTTCCTTCTCATTTCGCCAAAGGAGGCGAACCGCAATGATTCAGCCCGTGCTCGGCTTTATCGTTTATGGCGTGCACAAGGATGGGCTCAAAGATCCCATGGGCGTTCCTTTCATTGACTCCCACATCGTGAAGAACGCCAAAGCTGCGCTTAAGAAGAGCGGGCTCAAGCTGGTCGAGCACGATGTAGTGGTGGCCAGCAAGGACGAGGCGTGGGCCGCCATGCGCAAGATGAAGCTGAACGACGAGCTAGATGGCGTAGTGCTTTTCTCCGGCACCTGGGTATGGGCGGCCCACCTGGCGGCCGCGGTGCGCGACTATGCCGCCACAGGCAAGGGATTGCTGCTTTGGACGCATCCTGGCTCGCAAGGTTGGCGTCCCGTGGGCGGGCTGGTCATGCACGGCGCGCTTCTCGAGATAGGCGTGAATCACAAGTTCGTTTATGGAGACGTCGCTGAGCAGGACACGGTAAACAAGATCGTCAGTTTTGCTCGCGCCGCGCACATGAAGAATCTGCTAAACGGGGCCACCATTGGCACTTTTGGCGGCCGCGGCATGGGCCAGACTTGCGGCGTCGCCGATCCTTCGCAGTGGATGCGCATGTTTGGCGTGGATATTGATTCCCGCGACACCACCGAGCTGATTCGAACTGCGGAAAAGATTCCGCCCAGGCGGATCGCCGCCCTGGAGCCGCGCCTGAAAAAGCTGTTTGGCAAAGCTCCCGACCGAAATCTGGTGAGCGAGCGCTCCATCCGCCTCTATCTGGCGCTGAAGCAATTGGTGGAAAAAGAAAAGTTTGATTTCTATACCGTCCAGTCCTTTCCCGGGCTGGGCGACGACTACTCTGCCACCTGCTTCGCCCAGAGCATGATGCTGGAAGATGGCCACGGCACCTCCACGCTGGGCGACTTCAACACCGCGCTCACGGTGTTCCTGCTCGCCAAACTCAGCAGGGAGCGCGTGTACTACGGCGATCTGCAGCACCTGGACAAGGCCAGGAAAGAAATCAAGATCATCGGCGACGGCGCCTGTCCGCCCTCGCTGGCCAGCGAACTCGGCCCGGCAGGATTTGCAGAACATGGCATTCCCACCGAAGGCGAAGCGGGAGGCCTCTCCGTGAAGTTAATCTGCAAAGTTGGTGAAGGCGTTATCGCCCGGCTGGGCAGGGTGAATGGCGAATTTCACATGGTGCTCACGCGGGCCACCGTCTTC
This sequence comes from Terriglobales bacterium, assembly GCA_035280085.1. GTDB lineage: Bacteria > Acidobacteriota > Terriglobia > Terriglobales > Acidobacteriaceae > JAICWP01. The sequence continues at coordinate 3,144 of DATEGM010000241.1, read as the reverse complement.
GAGCCGCCCCGCAACCGGGTGAAGGAACGCCTGCACGAATGCGGCATTCCTTTTTGGCCGCACGGATTCGTTACCGTCCACTGCGACGTGGAGCAACTGCTGCAGCATTGGACCAATGAGTACGCATGCCTGGGCTACGGCCCTGAACTCTACGGAGCGCTGGCAGACTTTTGCCAGATAACCGGGATCAAGCCGCTTCTTCTTTGAGCTGACTGCAAATTTTACGTACTGACACGGGAGTGACGATGCGAATTACAAAGCAAGCAATTTTGTTAAGCGTTCTACTTTTGTGTGGTTTTGCGCTTGCCTGGTCGGCGCGGCAGGCATCCGCACAGGGTTCCGACAAGAAAATGACCACCGAGCAGGCGCTGCAAGCCTTTGCTGCTATTCAGCCCATTGATGTGCACGTTCACGTTTTCAAAACCGATCCTGCCTTCCAATCCATGCTTGGCCGCCTGCATTTGAAGGTGATGAATATTCTTGTGATGGACGACACGCTGCCTTACCGCAAGCAGCTCTCGGCCCAGGTTGACGTTGCACGGGAACTTGTCCGCTCCGGGCAGGGTCACATTGCCTGGTGCACTACCTTCGATCCCTACAAGTTTGGCAGCCCCAGCTTTACCGCCGACGCCATCCGCCAATTGGACAAAAACTTCGCCCAGGGCGCGATTGCCGTGAAGATCTGGAAAAACATCGGAATGGAGCTGAAACACAACGGCAAGTTTGTTTTTGCGGATGACCCGCAGTTCGAGCCTATCTATAAGGACATTTCCCGCCACGGCAAGACTCTCATGTCGCACCAGGCGGAGCCGGATGTGGCCTGGGGACCGCCCGATCCCTCCGATCCTTCGTGGTCTTATTACCAGGAAAACCCGCAGTGGTTCCTCTACAACAAGCCGGGCTTTCCTTCCAAGCAGGAAATTCTGCGAGCCCGCGACCACGTGCTGGAAATGAACCCTCACTTGCGCATGGTAGGAGTTCACCTGGGGAGCATGGAGAAAGACCTGGACAACATTGCCCGGCACTTCGACCAGTACCCCAACTTCGCCATTGACATGGCGGCGCGAATGGAATACCTGATGCTCACACCGCGAGATAAGGTCCGTGCATTTCTCATCAAGTATCAGGACCGCGTGCTCTACGGCACTGATCTGGATCTTCTCCCTGACGCGAATGTGGCGAACGATCTCAAGGACTGGGAGTCAACGTACGCGCGCGACTGGAAATTTCTGGCCACCGATCAGACGCTCGACTACAACGGCAAGAACATTCGCGGTCTCAGCCTTCCGGAGCCGGTCTTGCGGAAGATTTTCCGAAGCAACGCTCAACACTGGATTCCGGGCCTGTAGTCACGGAAGGAGATGCCACCATGAAACTCCGCTGCCTGTTTGCGCTCGCGTTGGCGTTAACTTCCGTGCTGCGAGTTCCCGGCTACAGCCAAACCACATCTCTCAAGAACCGATGGCTGGCAGCTTCAGTGCGTCCTCAGGATGGCTCACTCGAGTTGCGCACGGAAGGGCTGCGCGACCCGGTTTTTGTGGCCCGCGTCGGCGCTGAAGTAAATCACCAGTGGATCTGGTCCACTGACTACCCCAGGCATCAGGCCAGTGCGGCAACGTTTCAGGATGCCTTAGGTTCCGGCCATCAACTCGAAGTCACCCTGGCCGGCGCCCCCGACAAGCCCGGCCTCCAGTACACCCTCCAGTTGTACGACGACCGCCCCTACGGCACAATCGCTGTCCAGCTGCAGAACACAACGGGGCAAGCGATTACTGTTCAGGATATTCGCGTGCTCGACGTCATCAGCCGACGCGTCAATCTGGGCGCTGCTGACAGCGCTGATCGCGTACTGTCTGATAGTTACAGCGAGGACCGCCCTCCGCTGGAGATCATGGATTTGGGCAAAGCTCACGTTTACCTGGGAGGAGACCAGTTTGGCGACGCCTATTCGGATGTGCATCTGGGCGTGGGCAGCCAGCTTATTTACAACCAGAAGAGCAGGTACAGCCTGCTGCTGGCCGTGCTTACTTCCGATCGCTGGCTGACTTTGCTGCACCTGAAGACCGAACGCGATCCCGCAGGCAACGCCGGCATCGCTGCCTACAGCGTCGATTCCACTGGAACTACCGAGGTGATGAAGAAGGAAACTCTGCGTGACGATCCGCCTTCCGACCAGATTGAATTGAGCTTATCGGTCCCGACGGGACGGCAGATGGCTTCCGAGAGGCTCATGTTTTCTGCCGGCCAGGACTACCACGCCCAGTTGGAAAACTACGGCGAAGCGGTTCGTCTGCTGCATCGCGCCCGTGTGTCCAATCCTGCTCCCTGGGGATGGTGGAGTTGGACGGCCTACTACTTCGGCCTGTCCCAGGCGACTGCGCTTTCCAACGCGCAATGGCTCTCGGCACATTTGCGCGACCAGGGTTTCGATTACTTTCATGTGGACGAAGGCTACGCCTATGCGGACGGGGAATTCACTACCTCAAATGCCACCATGTTCCCCGACGGCATGCGCCGCCTCGGCCATCAGGTTTGTCATCTGGGCCTGAACTTCGCTATCTGGATCGCTCCTTTCCGCGTCTCGCAGCGTTCCTGGGTTTATCAGCATCATCCCGAATGGCTGGTCCACAACGCCCAGGCCAAGCCCATCCAGATAGCCTTTGTGCAGGGCAAACATGATCCCTTGTACGTGCTGGACACGACTCAACCCGGCGCGCAGGATTACTTGCGCCAAACTTATCGGGTGCTGACCCGGGAGTGGGGCGTGCGCTACTTCAAGCTCGATTTCATGGACGACACCGGCATCGAGGGCTACCACTACCGGCCTGACACAACTGCTCTGCAGGCAGAGCAGATAGGGCTAAAAATCATTCGCGAGGCGGTTGGCGACAGCGTGCTGCTCGATAAGGATGGCAGCCCGATGCTCAATACGGTGGGTCTCACCGACGAGGGCCGCATCTCCACTGATACCGGCCACTCCTTCCAGGGCACGAAGGAGGATGCTACCGGCATCGCCGCCCGCTACTACATGAACCGCAATTTCTACATGAGCGACCCGGATGCCTTTACGGTAACCGGGCAGCTCTTTGCCGAGCGCTCCTGGCATCAGTCGAAGGCGCCGCTCACGCTAAACGAGGCGCAAGT
>DATEGM010000240.1:0-5988 GCA_035280085.1 Terriglobales bacterium | reverse complement strand
CCCGCGCGTTTCGTCCGCGAGACAACCAGTTGTGCTATGGCTTCGCGCTGCTGGGGAGCGAGCTTCAGGAATTCAAAACCATGCCGCACTGCGGAGCTGTACTTGGTGAGGGAGCGAATATGCAGGGGCACCCCGTCGGGCGGCAGCGAAAACTGCAATTCCACTATCTGTTCCGCAGGACAAAGGTTGCTGAGCGTTGCGCCCAGCCCACCCTCGCTGAGGTCTATGATTCGCCCGGTTATGAATTTTCCGGCGCCCAGGGAAACCAGCAGGGGCACATCGAGAGGGACGCGCTCGTGCTTGCGTTTCGCCGTCCACTGAGGCGCAGGCACGGATTGCGCGCCGTAATTCGGCACATCCGACTTCTTATCCATACAGCGGTTGGCCAAGAGCTTACCACGGCCATGAACAAGATCCCGTGCGGAATGATGGACCTAGGACGAGCCTCAGCAGCGAGTGAACCCACCACAGCCGGCACCGCTATTCGTAGCGCAAGGCGACGATGGGATCAACCCTGGCAGCGCGCCGGGCCGGTATGTAACTGGCCAAAATGGCCACCGCAGCCATCACTAGCACCATACCAAGCAATGTGATGGGGTCGAACGCGCTCACTTCAAAAAGCTGGCTGGAGAGCGCCTGGGCCAGGGCAAAGGCCACCACTAGACCCGCCGCCACGCCTGCCGCCAGCAGGCGCAACCCTTGTCCCACCACCATGCGCAGCACCTCCAGGCGGCGCGCCCCCAACGCCATGCGAATGCCGATCTCCTGCGTGCGCAGGGCCACGGAGTAGCTGATGATGCCGTAGAGCCCGAGCGCGGCCAGCAGCAGCGCGATGGCGGCAAACGTTCCCAGCAGCGTGACCGCGAAGCGCCGTGGGCCCAGCGAATCCGCTACGCGCTGTTCCATGGTCTGCAGGTCGTAAGCGGCTGCCTGGCTGGGGTCAACATCCTTAACCGCCTGCCGAATGGTAGTAGCCAAAGCTGCGGGATCGCCGGTTGTGCGCGCCACCAGGAAGCCGCTGGGCGCGCCCGTCTGCAGCAGCGAGTAGTACCGCACCCCCTTGCCCGATTCGCCCACCAGCGCCGAGCGCTTGGTATGCGCTACTACGCCGACAATCGTCGCCCAACTGCTGCCCATGCTCAGGCTGTTGTAGCGAATGCGTTGTCCCAGCGGGTTTTGATTGGGCCAATACTGGTTCGCCAGGTTCACGTCAATGATGACCGCCAGCGGACCTCCTTGCCGGTCCTGGCCGCTGAAATCCCGCCCACTGACCAGCGGAATGTGCATGGCGGAGAAGTATCCCGGCGTGACCCGCCCTATGTTGCTGTGGGGGCCGGGATCGCCAGGCGCGACCGGCCGTCCCTCGATCTCAAACGATGACGCGTCGCCACTGTTGGAAAAAGGCAGGTTATCCACCACCGCGGCTGCCTGCACTCCGGGCTGGCTGCTCAACCTTTGCGTAACCTGCTCATAAAATGAAATTTGCCTGGCGCGATCTTTATAGGCTGTGGGAGAAAGCGAAACAGCCGCCGTCATTAGGCCGCGGCTATCGAATCCCGGGCTGACCTCCTGCATCCGCGCCAGGCTACGCAGAAAAAGCCCTGCCCCCACCAGCAGAACGAGCGCCAGGCCTACTTCCGCTACTACCAGGACGGAGCGCAGGCGTTGCCGGCCGCGTCCGGCAGTATTGGACCGCCCGCCTTCTTTGAGAAATTCAAAATCGCTCACGCGAGCGATCTGCCACGCCGGCGCCACTCCGAACAAGACCGCGGCAACTACTCCAACGGCCAGCGTAAACAGCAACACATTCGAGTCCATGGGTACGGCGACGTTGCGGATAGTGTTTTCGGGTGCGAGGCCACGCAGGGCGTCCACCGCGCTGAACGCCAGGCCCAAGCCCAACAAGCTGCCGCCCCCGGACATGAGCAGGCTGTCGGCCATGGTTTGGCCGATAAGATGGGATGGGCGTGCGCCAAGGGCACAGCGGATGGCCAGTTCGCGGGAGCGGCCCGAAGCTCGCGCCAGCATCAGGCCGGCCACGTTAGCGCAGGTGATCAGCAGCACGAAACCAACCGCGCCCAGCAGCACCAGCATGGGCGTGCGCAGGTCGCCGTAGATAAATTCAATTAGCGGCAGGGCAAACATGCCCCAATTTGAGTCCTTCGCGTAAGCCGCCGCCCGCCCGGGCTCAACCGACTGCTGCGCCAAAACCTTCACGAAGGCTTCCGCCTGCTCCACCGAAACTCCGGGCTTGACCCGGGCCACCGCGAAGTAGGCTTCGTTGAAGCGATTATCGGGGCCATATTCCGCAGGCGGCAGCCCCAGCGGCACCCAGATTTGCGCCCGGTTTGGCCAGTCAAAACCCGGCCCCATCACTCCCACAACTTTGTAAGGCTGAGAGTTGAGCTGGATGGTCTGACCTACTATGGCAGCATCGCCGCCAAAAACCCGCTGCCACGTTTCATAAGAAAGGATCGCCTGGTGGTTAGCGCCCGGCTGATCTTCCTCGGGGCGGAAATCCTGGCCGAGAATCGGACGCGCGCCGAAGGTTCGCAGCCACTGCCAGGAGACGTTCGCTCCCAGCAGGCGCTCGGGCAGGCCGTTGCCGACATAGTTATAGTCGGCCGCGACCGCCACGGCAGCAGACGAGAACATACTCTTGCTGTCGCGCACATTGGCAAAGTCCGGCAGCGACACATCAATACTCTTCAGGTTGAGCTTGTCGTATTTGGCGCGGATGGCTAGAAGCCGCCCCGGGTCGGAAACGCCCGCGGGATGGAAGAACAAGCCGTTGATTACGCTGAAGATGGCGGTATTGGCAGCGATGCCCAGCGCCAAAGTAAGCACGGCCACCACGGTGAATCCTGGCGTTTTAGCCAGGCGCCGAACGCCGAATCTCAGTTCCTGCCAGAACATGCCGTGATCCTCGACCGGGGGAGCCGGCCCGTTTGAGCTGCGCGCAACCTGGTGACCAACCTCCGAAATCGTGTAACGCATTGCAATTGAAAGTAGTTAAACACCTTCGCTGCGCCATGGAGTGTCCGTTTACGAACAGCAGTGTGCGGAAACGAACGGCAGCATCAAGGAATGTAATGAATGAGAAGCAATTCACGCGCGCCGGTAGGCGCCCACCCTGCCGCTATAGTGCTGGTGGGACAGACGAACATGGGCCTCGGTAACTGATGGGTACGGCTTCACATCCTCGTAACACTTCGTGAAACGAGGTGAATTTGTGTAAAACGGTTTCCTTTACAGCGCCCGCGCCCGCGAAGCCGAGTTGCGCGCCCAGGCGGCCCAGCAGCAACTGCGGGACCTGCAGGACAGCATTGCCCGCGACGTTCGCACCGGTTGGCTCAATGCCGCCACCGCCTACCAGCGCCTGAGCGTCAGCCAGCAGTTGTTGCAGCAGGCTAACCTGGCGCTCGACTTATCTCAGACCCGCTACAAGCTCGGCCTGGCCTCGATCGTGGAGCTGAGCCAGGCGCAGCTGCAGCAGACCCAGGCGCAGATCGGCAACGCCCAGGCCACCTATCAGTACCGCTTGGCGCTGGCGGTCCTAAACTTCCAGATCGCTAATTTCTGACCAATTGCGGAGCAGCGGGCTAGGCGGGCTCAGGCCCTCCGCCGCCTCCTCACCGATTTTTCCTGCTATTTCAGGTATGCTAAGTAGGGCAGAGGTGCCGGGAGTCTCCTATGCGAGCCGCATCTGAGATCACGGCCGGAAAAATGGCGGAGCCGCGACATCACCCGGGAGGCGACTTTGATGTCGTCGCCTTGGGCGCTTCGGCCGGTGGCTTCAATGCCCTTTCGCGTCTGCTTGGCCCCTTACCCCAGGAGTTTGGCTGCGGCATTCTGGTGGTGCAGCATCTCAGCCCCGACTACCGCAGCGTGCTCGCCGAACTGCTGGAGCGCAAAACTAACCTGCACGTTCACCAGGCTACCGACGGAGAAAAAATCGTGCCGGGGGTGGTCTATGTCGCGGCCCCCAACCTGCACCTGCTGGCCGAACCCGGCGCCGTACGCCTGCTGCGCACTCCCGCCGTGCACCACTCCCGGCCTTCCATTGACCTGCTTTTCGAATCGGTTGCGGTAAACTACGGCCAGCGAGCCATCGGTATTGTTTTGAGCGGTTCCGGGCGGGACGGCGCGGCCGGCATCCAGGCCATCAAGGCTGCGGGCGGGACTACCATGGCGGAGGATCCTGCCAGCTCTGAATTCAGTTCCATGCCTTATGCCGCGGTCGCCACCGGCTCGGTGGATATTGTTCTGCCCATCGCCCGTCTGGCGAAAACCCTGATTGACCTGTGCGGAACCATTGCCCATGACTGAAACGGAACAATTATCGCTGCATCAGCTGATCAGCGAACTGGCCAATAACCGCAGCCTCGATCTTCGCGGGTACAAGACCACTACCCTGGAGCGCCGCATCCGCAAGCGCATGGCGGAGGCCAATACCGGCAACTACTCCGAGTATCTGGAGAAGCTTCACCAGGACCCGCATGAAGTTGACGTCCTGCTGAACACCATCCTTATTAACGTAACTGAGTTTTTTCGCGACCCGCAGGCCTGGGAAGCGCTGCGCGCCGAGGCCCTTCCTGGAATTCTGCGGGCGCTCAAGCCGGGCGATACTTTTCGCGCCTGGTGCGCGGGCTGCGCTTCCGGCGAGGAGCCTTACTCCCTGGCCATTCTGATTAGCGATTCTTTGCGCGATAAATTGGGCGATTATGACATCAAGATTTACGCCACCGACATTGACGAAGAAGCTCTTACTACCGCCCGGCGGGGCGAGTACGCCGCTGAGCGCCTGCGGCGCGTGCGTCCCGAGTGGCGTGAAAGGTACTTCAGCGGCAGCACGCGACTGCGCATCAATCGTGAACAGCGCCGTGTTGTCATTTTCGGCCGCAGCAACCTGATGTTAGACGCCCCCATCTCTCATTGCCAGCTCATCGTCTGCCGCAACCTCCTCATTTATTTCGATACCGTCACCCAGAAGCAGATCCTTGGACGCATGCACTATGCTTTAGAACCGGGCGGCATTCTGTTTTTGGGCAAGGCCGAATCCAAGCTCAGCGAGTCCCACCTTTTCCGGCCCCTTGATTTGCGCTGGCGGTTATTCCAGCGCCTGGACAATCGAGCGGAGACGCTCGGCCTCCCCCCGCCGCGCCGGGTGGAAGAAGAAACTCCTGTTATGGACAAAACTACACAACAACTGCAAATGCTTCAGCTTTACCACCACTCCATCCTGGAAACGCTGAAATCGGGCATCATGGAACTGGACAGCACCGACATCGTGCTCAACCACAATGATGCTGCCCTCGCCATCTGGGGTTTGGGCGCCGGCCGCCTGCAGGGCAAGCGGCTGCAAAACACCGAAGTGGTCGTGCGCTGCCCGGAGATGGCTCGCCACCTGGAAGAAAGCCGCGGCAACCAGACGGCGGTTGAGTTCCAGTGCTCCGTACGCACCAATTCGGACGAAAAAATCATTCACGTTTCCATCCGCGGCATTGTTTCCGAGGAGGGCGAACGCACCGGCACCCTCATACATTGCGACGATATCAGCCTGCAGGAAAAGCTGCAGACCACCATCGAGCAACTGGAGGCCACCGGCGAGGAACTGCAGTCCGCCAATGAGGAACTGGAGACCACCAATGAGGAGCTGCAATCCACCAACGAAGAACTGGAAACCACCAACGAGGAGCTGCAGTCCACCAACGAGGAACTGGAAACCACCAATGAAGAGCTGCAGTCGCTGAACGAAGAGCTGGAGAACATGAATGACGAACTGGAACAGCGCACGCGGGATCTGCACGAGGTGACAGGCAGGTACGCTGAGACCCTGCGTCGCATGCCCTGGCCGGTCATGCTGGTGGACCGCGAGGAGAAGATCCAGCTCTGGAATGCCGCCGCGCAGAAGTTGTTCGGGGTGAGCGCTACTTCGGTGGTCGGCGTTTCCATGGACCGCCTGCCCCTGGAGCAGTCGCTCAGCCG
>DATEGM010000239.1:0-4461 GCA_035280085.1 Terriglobales bacterium | reverse complement strand
TTGGGAGTGCGGGCGATGAGCTCGGTATTCCACTCGCCGTGAATGGTTTGCTTTTCGAAGACACTGCGGTGCTCGAGGGCCAGCGTGGGATCGCCTTTCTGCATGCGCTCCAGCAGGTCGGCGCCTCGCACGCTGATGCCCGGGATGGGCGTGGAGGCGTAAGCGCCGAACAGAGGTTGGCCCAGCGGCACCTTGCTGCCGTTGCCCATGCACATGGAAACCATTTCCGGCACCTTGTGGACCATCCATTGCTGGGTGGCGCCTGAACCGCCGCGATGCAGGCCGTGGCCGCAGGAATCCTTCCAGTGTTGCGAAAGCGTAACGGTAAGGGGCAGCTCGCTTTCCACCTGCTCGGTGTCGGGAGCGCGGCCGAAGGCACACCAGGCGAAGCCGTAGGCGTCCATGCCGTCCATGGCGGCGCGCCCGCCCTGGCCCTGGCTGTTCAGCGCGAAGGAGAGCACGTCGGCAAAAGCCAGCTTCCACTGGGAGAGGCCGGCGCAAATCTGGGAGGTGTGCTGGCTGCCGGGAGGCGCCGCTACCTGCCGCCACAGGTCCGAGCTGCAGAAGGTCATTTTGGCAAAGCTGCTGTGAGTGGCGCAGCGCGCCTGCATGCCGATGAAGACGCAGCAACTGGTGGCGGCGGTTTTATCGGGATTCAGGATGATGTTGTCGGGAAACACGAAGTCCACCGGGGCGAAGGTGGAACTGCAGATGGGCAGGTCGTGAAAGAAATACTCGTACATGAAATTGGCAATGTGGCCCACGACCGCCTGCGGGTGGACGTTATAAGAAGAGGGGTTCTCGGGCGAAGTGCCGTCGAAATCGAAGACGATGCGCCCATCTTCCTTGGTAATTGTGAGAAAGCAGGAGCGCACCAGGGCAGGCGTCCAGCCGATGGCGTCGTTGAAGACCACGGCGCGGAATTTGCCGTCGGGCAGGGTCTTGATTTTGCGGCGTGCGCCGACTTCGGCTGTGGCTGACATTTTGTGCAGCAGGCCGACGACAAAATCGGCGCCGCGCTTTTCCGCCAGCTCCAGCATGCGGATGCGCACCCGGTCGGCGGTGGTGCAGCGGGCTTTGAGATCGGAAATGAACATAGCGGGCGCGCGCAGGCCGTAGACGTTGTAAAACTCCAGGAAATCGTTGCGCAGCTCGAAATTCTCGCCAATCTTCATGGGCGGGAGGTTCATGCCTTCTTCAAAGCGGGAACGCGCGCTAACGGGCATGCCGCCGGGCTCGATGGCGCCGGTTTCCGTAGTGTGCAGGGCGGCCGAAGCCCAGGCAATCAATTCGCCCTTATGGAAGATGGGCATGAGCGCAACCTGGTCGGGGTTGTGGATGCCGCCATAAAGCGCGTCGTTGGTGTACCAGATGTCGCCTTCGCGGACGCCGGGATTTTCCGCGTAATACTTGCGGATGAACTTGATGACAATGGGCTGAATGATGGCGTGCAAGTACGTTCCGCAGGAGGCGTTCACGAGGTCGCCGTTGGCGGTGAAGATGGCCACCATGGAATCGCCGGAGACACCGAAGTAGCTGCGCGAGGAGCGCACGAACACTTCCATGGCTTCGTCCAGGATGTCATTGGTCACCTGGACGCCGATCTCATAGTCCCCCTGCGCGATGCGGGCGGCGCACTCGGCTTCACGCGCGGTTGCGGCCGCCGGCTTGAGCCATGCGAGCTTCTCGGCGGTGGTCGGAATAGGCATGTTTCTCCTTCGAGCGTGCGGGCTCTTCCATGATGCCGAGCCCGTGCTGGTCAACCGTGAAATTCATGGACGCAGGCACAACGATGGTGGTGTATTCGCCTTCCAGAATGGCCGGCCCTTCCACCACATTTCCCGGGCGCAGCGCCTCGTAGGTAAAAATGGGCGTGGGCTGGAAGTCATTGGCGTCGGCCCAGAAAACCGGACGTTCGCCCTTGCGCGCCGCCTTGGGATCGTGGCCTTCGAGCGGCATCTCAGGCAAATGAACCTTCTCGGTGGGAACAATAGCCTTCAGGATGAAGCTCTCGATGAAAACGCCGCCCTGCGGATTCACCACGAACGGGCTGAAGGCTTCGCTGAACTCCTTTTCGAAGGCGTCGCAGATCGCCTGGACGTCTTCGGGCCCGTGCAGCGCCAGCCGCGGTGAAAGCGCGCGCTTCACGTGAAACTGCCCGCCGTAGAGCATGTCGAGTTCGAGAACAAAGGTCGCCTTTCGGGGGTCCAGTCCATCGCCGGTCAGGTCGCGCTCGGCCTGCGCGATCAGGCTTTCGACAGCGCGGTTGAAGGCGTCGTATTCCTCCGCCAGGCGCTGCGAACCCGGCTCCATCAGGGTAAGCTTTTTGGACGCCTCGTAGACGTGCATGATGTCCATGGTGGAGGAACCGAAAGCACAGAACACCGGTGAAAACGGGAATGTCACCGCCTTAGGGATGTCGCCCTTGAAGCCTTCCACGTGTGTGGGCCCGGCCCCCCCGGCCACAAAAAGGATGAATTCCTCAGGGCTATATCCGCGCAGGTGAACTTCCTTCATAATGGCGGAGGCCATGTTGCCGTTGACGATTTTGCGAATAATCTGCGCGCCTTCCTCCACCGAAATACCCAGGGGCTTGGCAATCTTGTCACGAATGACCTGAATGGCGCGGTTCTTCACCAGCTGCATGCGGCCGCCAAAGTAGAACTCGGGATTCAGATAGCCCAGCACCACATCGGCATCGGTGACCGTAGGTTCCGTGCCGCCCAGGTTGAAGCACGCTGGCCCAGGCAACGAACCGGCGCTGCGCGGCCCAACCTGCAACTGGTTGCGCAGAAGGCGGTTAGTAGAAGCAATGGAGCCGCCCCCGGCGCCCACGGACAGCGTTTTGATCATGGTGATGCCCACCATCCAGCGGTCAATGATGGGGCGGAAGTCGTAGCTGCGCACGCTGTCCTTCACCACCAAGCCGACGTCGAAGCTGGTGCCGCCCATGTCGGTCATGACCACATTCTGGTAGCCGAGGGAACGGGCCACGTGATGCGCGCCCATCAGGCCAGAGACGGGGCCGCTATTGAAGGTGCGGCTGGCGGTGGTGCGAAACACTTCGGTGATGCCGCCCGAGCTCTGGATCATGAGCAGAGGCTTGCGGTAGCCGCGCTCGCGCAGCTTGTCCCACATGGCAGAGAGCTCGATCTGCATGGAGCGGTGCAGATAGGCATCGAGAATGGCGGCCATGGTGCGTTCGTACTCGCCCAGCTTGCCTACCACCTGCCCCGCCAGCACCACCGGCAGGTAACCGATATGGAATTCCTTGTATTCGTCGCGGATGATTTCCTTTACGCGCTGCTCGTGAACAGGGTTCAAAAAGCCCCAGAGCAGCGACACCACGAACCCGCGGGCGCCGCGGGCGACCAGGGCGCGCACCTTCTCGCGAACGTCATTTTCGTTCAGAGGGCGAATGACGCGGCCGCGCGAATCCACTCGCTCTTTGACGCCCACTATCATGTGCCGCGGGATAAGCGGCTCCGGCTTGTTCTGCACGGCAAGGTTCCTGCGCTCAGCCACGCGCGTGCCGTCAATCCACTGCGCGCCGCGCCCCATCAGGACCACGTCTTCATGGCCCTCGGTGGTAATCAGGCCGAGGTGCGGGCCCTTTTTCTCGATCAGCCGGTTCATGGCGATGGTGGTCGAGTAGCGGATCATGTCAACGGCGGGCAAGAGCTCATCCATCTTCAATCCCAGAGCGCCGGCACCTTCTTCAATCACCTTGGAGAAGCACACCGAGAGGTCGTAGGGCGTGGTGGGAACCTTTTTGACCAGGACCTTGTCGCCGAAATGGAGAACCAGGTCGGTGAAGGTGCCGCCCACATCAATGTCAATGGAGTTCATTCCGCGACCTCGATGCGCTGATCGCGGACGACAAACTCGCCCTTGCGCAGGCGTTCTTTCAGCTTATCCAGGTCAATTTCGATGTCGTGGATGATGGGATGGCCGGGGGGCAGGTACTCGGTTTCCATCTGCGTTCCGCAGCCGGGACAGTAATATTCGATAATGCGCACCCAGGTGGGGTCAGGAGCGAAGTTGAAACCGCCAGACAGCAGGGGTGGATGGACCTCGCGCGGGTCGCGGTCATGAAGCAGGCAGCCTTGCTTGTAATTCTCACGGGCGGAGCCAATGGCGTGGCCACAGCGGTTGCACAGCCACTGCTCGCGGTCCAGGTCGAGGTCCAGGTACTCGGTAATGCGCAGGCGATTCTGTGTTTCCGAGGGCATACGTTTCTCTCAAGCCTTATTGGTGCGTCGGGCGACAGCATTCCCTAACGGGTCAATGGTTGCCGTCCAATTCTCCGGAACTAAATACGTGGTGTGGGCACCTTCCAGGACGGCAGGCCCAGCGACCTGATTACCCGGCTGCAGCGATTCCCAGCGGAAGATCTGCGCTTCGGCCCCGCTACTTCCCCAGGCAACAGGTCGCGACCCGACGCGAGCATGAGCGGAATCC
>DATEGM010000238.1:0-4194 GCA_035280085.1 Terriglobales bacterium | reverse complement strand
CCTTGACTTCGGCATTGGGGAACACCTTGGTGCCAATATCACGGCCCTCCATGATGACGCCCCCACCCGCGCCCAGTTCGCGCTGGCGTTCCACCATCCACTGGCGCACGGCGGGATGCACAGAAACGCGCGAGGCGGCGTTGGTTACGTCCTGCTCGCGGATGCGCTGCGAAACGTCTACGCCATCGAGGAAGACGCGGTTCCCCTCGCGCGTGGGCTCCAGGCGAATCTGCGAGTTTTTGGCGAGGCCGAGCAGGGCAGCCTCGTCGTCGAATGAGACGTCGCTGCGGATGGCCTTCAGCGCCAGCGCGCGATACATGGCGCCGCTCTCCAGGTTCACGTAGCCCAGTTTGCGCGCCAGGCGCGCGGCAATTGTGCTCTTGCCGGCGCCGGCCGGGCCGTCAATGGCGATGGTCAGCTTTTGTTCTGGCTTTGTGTCGGTGGTCAAGTTTGATCAGCTACGTTTCGAAGGTTTCAGGGTTTCAAAGTTTCGCAGGTGGATAGTGCACGCCAGACGCTTCGCGCTGAAGCCGCTCCGCATGACTCGCTCTGGTTTGAGTCCGTTAACCTTGTAACTTCGCGCCTTGAAACCTTGAAACCTTGAACCTTGAAACCTTGAAACCTTGAAACCTTGAAACCTTGAAACCTTGAAACCTTGCTCCTACGCTCTTTCCTGCGTGCGTTCACTCCGCGCCGGCGAAACCTGCAGCAGCGAGCGATGGCCGACGTGCACGAAACTTAGCTCGCGCGCCGACAACAGCGCGTTCAGCGCGTCCTTCGCCTTGAAGCGGGGCACGAAGTGAGCAAAGAATTCTTCCACTTCCTGCGGTTCCGCGGCAATGAGGCAATCCAGGTACTTCGAAATGAGCGCCGAAAGCGCCTCCGCCACGGACATGTTGATGCCCTGGCGCACCGCCTCCGGGGACCAGCGATAAAGCGCGTCCCAGGAGGCGCCCACGCGCGGCTCATAGTCCACCCGGGTGATGCGCAGCCTGGACCACAACTCGCCCAGCGCATGGTCCAGCGCCGCCGCCGAAACTCCGCCGCCCAGCGCCTCCAGCAACTTTTGCCGCGAGACTGGACCGTGATTGCGGATTACCTCAAAAGCATCGCGCGCCAGTTCGCCATACTCGGAGCGGACCCCGGCCTTGGGCGTGCGCCGCGGGCTGCGGTCCCCGACCAGGGCGTAAAAATAAGGGAACACCGAGGCCGCCACCAGAAAATTATTTTCTCCGAAAAGGTTGGCTTCATAGGCGCTGCGTTGCCGAAGCAGACGCACCATCAATTCTGTGGCGTCACGCGCGCGTTCGTTGGAGAATGCGGTTTGCCAGGTGGGAAGCCCGTCCTCCTGACCGGTGAACCCGCCAATGAAGGTGGGGACCAGCGGCATCGGCTTCTGAGGGTACATCAGGCAGAAGCCGACCGAATCCAGGAATTCAGAAAGAGATTCCAGCGTGCGCGCGGGATTGCCCGCCACGCGCCACTTTTCCCGCCTCATCTCCTGTAATTCCCGGTCCGTCATGCTCTGGTCAAACCTGGTGGATCTCTGATCCGCGCTCGCCCGCGGTTGAGAACGCCCGTGCCAGCTCTGGTCCGCTGACTCCTGACTCCCGACCCCTGACTCCTGATGTTAGATTCGCTTGAAGGCGCGCTGAATGTCCTTCACAGAATACCTTAAGACCACCGGTCGGCCATGCGGGCAGCTCATGGGACATTCAGTTTTGGCCAGTTCCACCAGCAGCCACTCCATTTTATTCTGCTCCAGCGGCATGTTTACCTTGATGGCGGCGTGGCAGGCGATGGAGGCGGCAATACGCCCGCGCGCCTTCTCCAGGTTGAGCGCCTGCTCCTCGCTGGCAAACTGGTCGAGCAGTTCATGTAGCATGTGTTCGACTTGCGCCGCTTCCACCCCGGCGGGCGAGAGCTTCACCGCGATGGTGCGCGAGCCGAAGGGCTCCAGGTCGAAGCCGTTGCGCCGCAGTTCGTCGGCAAGCTCAGCGAACACCGCCTGCTGTGCCGGGGTGAGCTCAACAATAATGGGCATCAATAGGCGCTGGCTCTCCACCCGCTCCGCCGCGCGCTGGCGCAGAATTTTTTCAAACAGAACGCGCTCATGGGCGACGTGCTGGTCCACAATCCACAGCCCATCTTCGTTCACCGCCAGAATGAACGAGTTGCGAATCTGGCCCAGAGGTTTGAGCGTAGAGAGCGAAGCCAGGCTGGATTCGGTTTCCGCTTCTGGTTCAGGCAGCACGTTACCGCAGCTGTCGCCCCCGGCAAACGTCTGGCGGGGAAAGCGAGCTACCGCTACGGCCGCATTCGCTTCGACGGCAATGCCGCCTTCAAATTGCAGGCGCTGCGATTCCGGCGGTAGCTCCGGGGCCCTCAGGGCGAAATCGCCGGCGGGGGCGTACAGTTCGCGCCACTGACCGGAAACAGGCGCGGAACTCGCCCGGGCGACACTGGATAGTGCGGGCGTGGCGGTGGGCCGGGCGCCAATTTCGGCGGCAAAGTGCGGCGCCGGGCGCGCCTTCATCAGCGCTGCGCGCACGGAGTCGCGCACAAAATCGTGAATCACGCTCTGCTGGCGGAAGCGCACCTCGGTTTTCGAAGGATGCACATTGACGTCCACTTCCGCGGTAGGCAGCTCCAGGAATAGCAGCACCACGGGAAAAACCGTGGGTGGCAGGATGTTCCGGTAAGCCTCGGTGATAGCGTGCTGCACCAGGCGGTCGCGAATAAGTCGCTGATTGACGAAAATGTAAATGGAGCCGCGGTTCAGTTTCTGAATTTCCGGTTTGGAAACGAAGCCGTGTACGCGTACTTCGCCAGGTTCCTTCGCGCCAGATCCATTTTCCTCTTCCGTCTCGCGCCTTGCCCAGGGCGACGGCTGCGGCAAGCCAATACGCTGCAATTCCACCGCCGCGGCAATCGGGATCATCTGGTCCAGCGTTTCCTTGCCGAAAACCTGGTAAACGCGTTCGGCGTGCGAGGCCACGGGCGGCGCCACCAGCATGGCGTTGGTCAGCGAGTGCAGCTCAAAGTGCTTGTCGGGGTGCGCCAGCGCATAATGCGTCACCAGTGACGCGATGTGGGAGAGTTCGGTGCTTTCCGCCTTCAGAAACTTCTTTCGCGCCGGCACGTTAAAGAACAGGTCGCGCACGGTAATGGATGTTCCCGCCGGCAGCCCGGCTTCTTCTACCCGCAGCAATTTGCCGCCATTGATCTCAATGACGGTGCCGGCAGGATCCTCAGCCGCCCTCGTTTCCAGGCGCAGGCGCGAAACCGAAGCGATGGAGGGCAGGGCCTCGCCGCGGAAGCCGAGCGTGGCCACGCTGAGCAGGTCGTCGGCGGTGCGGATTTTGGAGGTGGCGTGGCGCTCGAAGGCGAGCATGGCGTCGTCGCGGCTCATGCCGCAGCCGTCGTCGGTGATCTGAATCAGCTTTTTGCCGCCCGCTTCCACGTTCACCCGGATACGGCGCGCGCCCGCGTCCAGAGCGTTCTCCAGAAGTTCCTTAACCACGGAGGCGGGGCGCTCCACCACCTCGCCGGCCGCGATCTTGTTGGCGACGTGCTCCGGGAGTACGTGGATTTTGCCCATGGAATTCTTCTTGCCGCGGACGAACGCTGATGAACGCAGATTAAATCAAAAGCCGAAAAAGCAGAAGGGCACAGATAGGCCGAAATGGGAACAGGCTGAGAGGTTTCGGGTGGAGCAGGCCTTCAGGCCTGCAGAAAAGCTACTACATGACAACGGCCTTTAGGCCCAGAGGCCTCTAAGGGTCGCTATTTCTTCCGTACCCCGATGCCCAACTCCTTCAGTTGCGCTTCGCTAACGGGAGTCGGCGCGTCCACCATCAGGTCCACGGCCTTGGCGGTCTTGGGGAAGGGAATCACCTCGCGCAGGCTGTCAGCCCCGGCCAGGATCATGACAATGCGGTCCAGGCCGAGCGCGATGCCGCCGTGGGGAGGCGTGCCGTACTCCAGCGCTTCCAGGAAGAAGCCGAAGCGCGCCTTGGCTTCCTCGTCGCTCATGCCCAGCGCGTGGAAAATTCTCTTCTGAATGTCCTGGCGGTGAATACGGATGGAGCCTGAGCCCAGCTCGGTGCCGTTGAGCACCACGTCGTAGGCCAACGCGCGCACCGCCGCGGGATCAGATTCCAGCTTGTCCATGTCTTTCTCGTGCGGCGAGGT
>DATEGM010000237.1:0-6862 GCA_035280085.1 Terriglobales bacterium | reverse complement strand
CGTACGCCTGCCCGTCGCCGGTGTAGGCGAGAATGCGTTTCTCCCCGGGCAGGAAGAAGCCAAGCACATTCTGCAGCTTCCCGATCTTGATGGCGCGCGCTTCGCCCGCCCCCGTCGGCGTTAGCACCAGGGAGCCCCCTTCGGCGTTGGTCGTGGCCAGCACCCATTTCCCGTCTGCCGTCATGGAGAAGGCGTCATTATCTCCTACGCGAAACGCCGGTGAACCGTCCGTCTTGCGAACGTAAATAGAATAGTTGGGACCGCCGCCCTCGCTTTGTTCGTCGAATAATAACCATTGCCCATCGGGTGTGAGCGCGCGCTCGCGGCTCCAGTCCAGCCAGGTCAGGTTGCGCTCCTGTGAACTGCCCGGCGTCAATCCTGTCATTTCACGCCGAAGCTCATCCTCCGCCAGCAGGACCCGCCCGTCGCGGGCGATGTCGTACAGCAAGAGGCCGGGTACATTCAGCAGAGGCCGCAACTGGCCTGATAAATTCACCGCGTACAGTTCCCGGTTCCCGCCGGTGTTGGTCCCCGTAAACCAGATCTCTTTCCCGGAAGTAGACCACGCCATACCCCTCAACGATGACCAACCGGAGGAAAGCAGTCTCCTTTGACCCCTGCGGTCCACCACGCATACATTCCCCCGGTCGTCGCCAACCGAGGGGTGCTCGATATAGGCGACGTGCTGCTGATCGGGCGCGATCCGCACGTCGCTCACCCACCCGCCCGGCGGGGCATGGGTGAGCGCCTGACCAATAGGAAATTCGACCGCATAGGGCGGAATGGCCCGTGCTACAGCCAGATTGGCGCCGTCGGGAGACCAATCCGCGTCCTGCACCCCGTCCAGAATTTCCCTCGATGCTCCGCCTGATATTTCCATCCGGGCCAGCATGCCGCTCCGCTGCCAGCCAATCGTTCTTCTCCAGTGCTCCAGCAGCGCCATCTCTCCCTGTGGAGAGACGGACAGCACGTCCGCGTCTTTCACTTCCAGCGAGCGCGATAGCACGCCGTCCGTGCGGGTCGTGAACACCTCCGGGTGAAGGCTGTCTTCCCAGGCGGCGGAATAGATCACGTTGTGCCCGTCGGGCGCAAAGTGCGCCGCGGTGACATTGCCTCGCCGGAATGTTAGCTGCCGGAACGACGAGGAACTCGTCGGCTTGAGCCACCAGCCGGCCCAAAAGACCGCTGCCAGTACGGCCGCCGTCGCAGCCGCGATTGCGGGAACGCGCAGCGGGCGGCCGCGCGCCTTCTGGGCGGCTATCGCCACCGCCTCCGACTGGGACGACGCTCCCGAGATGTTCTGCAGGTCGAAAGCGAGATCGCGCGCCGACTGAAACCGCTCTTCCGGGTTCTTTTCCAGGCAGTGGCGGACAGTGCGTTCCAGCGCCGGCGAAACTTCGCGGCCGGTAGCGCTTAATTCCGGCGGGTCTTCTTTCAGGATGGCGCTGACCGTATCGGCCGGCGTCGCACCGCGAAAAGCGCGCTGCCCGGTAAGCATCTCGTAGAACACTGCCCCAAAGCTGAACAGGTCCGAGCGATGGTCCACCGTCCCGCCGCGCACCTGCTCTGGCGACATATATCCCATGGTTCCCAGCAGCACCCCGGCTTCGGTCTTGAGCCCGTCCTCGGCAATCGTGCCGGCGTCGGGTAGTGGCGGCGCCAGCTTGGCCAGGCCAAAATCCAGGATCTTCACCCGCCCCTCGCGGGTGATGAAAATGTTTTCCGGCTTCAGGTCGCGATGGACAATGCCTTTGTCGTGAGCCGCAGCCAGCCCGGCTGCGATTTGCGCCGAATACTCAATTGCCTTGCGCGTGGGCAGCGCTCCACCCGCCAGCCGATGGCGCAGGCTTTCTCCTTCCAGCAGCTCGCTGACCAGATAGAAACTGTCCGCCTGCGTGCCTACGTCATACACGGCAACAATGTTGGGATGGTTGAGAGCGGCGGAGGCACGCGCCTCCTGTTCAAAGCGGCGCACGCGTTCCGGGTCAAGCGCGTATTGCGATGGCAGAAGCTTGATGGCGACCGTCCGCTGCAGGCGTGTATCCCGCGCGCGGTAAACCTCGCCCATGCCGCCGGCGCCGAGAGGCGCGATGATCTCGTAAGGACCGAGGGTTGTGCCGGAGGTGAGCGCCATAAGTGGGCGCAATTATAGCTGCAAACAATCGGCCCTCCTATGCTTAACGCAGCTCTCGAATGCTGGGTACTACCGGCCAGCATCCCCCCGGAACTGGATGATCTTCCTGCGGTCGCGCTTGGAGGGCCGGCCCTCGGGCGCCGGGTTGAACATCATCCCCGCGCGGCGCTCGGCCGCCACCTTGGCCCGCAACTCGCGGCTGGCCTCGGTTTCCCGGTATAGCGTCTGTGCCACCGCGGCCGGGCCCCGCACCTCGCTCAACAGCAGGACTTCCACCTCAAAGTCGCCGCCCTCGGTTTTGATTTGCAGGAACTCGCCGACACGAACATCGCGCGCCGGCTTCAGCGCCTGGTTGTGAGCCTGAATTCTGCCCAGTTCACAGGCGCGCGCGGCCAGGCTCCGTGTTTTGAAAAATCGCGCCGCCCACAGCCATTTATCCATGCGCACGCCGGCCATAAGCTATCTTAATAGCTCGGCCAGCAGCGAATTTGCAACCACTCGCCGCCCAGTATGCCTGAACTGCCCGACATTACGGCTTACATCAGTGCGCTTGAGTCGCGGATCGTGGGACAACCGCTCCAGCACATACGCCTGGCCAGCCCCTTTTTGCTGCGCACGGCACAACCACCGCTGAGTAACACGGAAGGCCGCCACGTGCGCGAACTGCGGCGCATCGGCAAAAGAATTGCCTTTGGCCTCGAAGGCGATCTCTGGCTGGTCCTTCATCTGATGATTGCCGGCCGCTTGCACTGGAAGTCGCCGGGAGCAAAGCTCGCGGGCCGACGAAGCCTGGCCGCTTTCGACTTCCCAGATGGCTCGCTGGTGCTTACCGAGGCCGGAACAAAGCATCGCGCCTCACTGCACGTTGTCAGCGGAGAGGAAGGACTACAGGCACTGGATCCCGGCGGAATCGAAGTCCTCAGCAGCACTCCGGAATCTTTTCGCGAAGCCCTGACGGCAGAGAACCGCACCCTGAAGCGAGCTCTTACCGACCCGCGCATCCTCAGCGGCATCGGCAACGCGTATTCTGACGAGATTCTGCACGCTGCCCAATTGTCTCCTATTGCGCTCACCCAGAAGCTCAAGCCCGATGAATGGGAACGGCTGTTCACAGCCACACTGGAAGTTCTCAGGCTGTGGACTGACCGGCTGGGCGCAGAAGCGGCAACCACCTTCCCGGAAAAGGTCACCGCATTCCGCGAGGGCATGGCAGTTCATGGGCGCTACGGGAAAGCATGTCCAAGATGTGGCGCAAAGATTCAGCGCATTCGCTATGCCGACAACGAAACTAACTATTGCGCCCGCTGCCAGACCGGAGGAAAGGTTCTCGCCGACCGAAGTCTGTCGCGGCTATTAGGAGCGGACTGGCCTCGCACCCTGGACGAACTGGAGGCGCTCAAGCGGCGATAGCCCTCCAGCGTTGTATTTCGAGATGTTGCGAGCAACGTCTCTACTGAAATGCCATTTAGGGTGAACTTGACCGGCGAGCGGCGTCACCCAGGTAAATAGATAAGATGAAAAAAACTCGAGGGAAAAGCGGTGGCTGGGCAGGGAAGTACGAGAAGCAGATCCACTTCCCTCGCGAAGTCGCTGTCCTCTACGAAGATGACGCCATAGTGGCGCTCGACAAGCCTCCGGGCCTGGCGGCGGTGCCGGTAGAAGGCTCGGATGCGCCCTCCGCGTGGTCGCTGCTCGCCGCCGAACTGAGGCCAAGCAAACAACGCGCCTTTGTGGTGCACCGTATTGACCGTTTCACTTCCGGGATTCTGCTGTTCGCAAAAACCGAAACGGACCGCGACGTTCTGGCCCGCCAATTTCTCAACCACACGCCAATAAGGCAATATCTGGCCGTGGTTCGCGGCCATCTTTCCGCCCAGGAAGGGACGCTGGTTCACTACTTTCGGCGCAAAGGAATGTTTCAGCAGCAGACTCGCCCGAATGACCCGGACGCGGCGCGAGCCGAACTTCAGTATGTAATGGAGCGCCGCCTTCGCGCTGCGTCGCTGGTGCGAGTGACACTCGTGACTGGGCTGCAGAACCAGATCCGCGTGCAATTCTCGGCCGTGGGCCACCCGGTAGTCGGCGACCGCAAGTATCACCCGGAAGAGGTGGCGGAACGGCGGATTGCCCGCGTGGCGCTGCATGCTGCGCATCTCGAGTTCATCCATCCGCGCTCAGGCCAGAGACTCAGTATTAACTGCAAGCCTCCCGCAGACTTTCAAACGCTTGTTCGCGGACTTTCAAGTTCTGCAGACCGGCATCCGTAGCGCCGAGGCAGCACCCAGCCAGAGCACAATCTTTAAAGACGTCCGACCGCCCTGCCCACCGGCCCATACTGGCGCGCATCCAAGAATCTGGCTCTGAATTCCAGCAGGTGCGTGAAGACGTGCCCCTTTTTTGCCGGTGTACCAACTCGACGATGCGTGCTCTCGGCAAATATAGCCTTGGTCTAATCCTGATCCTCTTGCCAGGCCGTGTCTACGGCCAATCGGCAACGGCACTGCCCTCTGCTCCCAGCACAGCCGCACAAGCGCAGCAGAACCCGTCCGACAATCAGAAGGAAAAACAACAGCATAGCCCGTCCGCAACCACTGGCTCGCCCGGCCACATCTTCTGGGTGATCCCGGCATATAAAGTCGACTATCAGCACGGGTTCAGGCCGCTGAGCACCAAGGAAAAGTTTCAGGAATGGGCACAAGGCGCCTATGATCCCCTGGGATTTGGTGTGCTAGGGGTTGAAGCGGCGACGCTGGAACACTCTTCCACAGACGGCTTCTGCGGCTACGGCCCGAAGTGGGCGGGCTACGGCAAGTGCTTCGGATCGCTGGAACTGGACGCCAACGTTTCCAGCTTCATCGGCGACTTTGCCCTCACTTCGCTGCTGCACCAGGACCCGCGCTACTTCCGCCTAGGGCAGGGCTCTTTCGGCAAGCGCGTGTTGTACGCGGTATCACGCGTGTTTGTCACTTACAACGACTCCGGCCGCACGGTCTTCTACACTTCAACGCTCTCAGGGACCGCCATTGCCGCGGGCCTTTCAAACCTCTATTACCCCCAGCAAGACCGCGGGGTGGGCCATACCATGTCGCGGGTGGGGCTTGATTTGGGTAATACCGCTCTGTACAACGCGGCCGCCGAATTCTGGCCCGACATTCACCGCAAGCTGCATCGCATCTTCTGAGACTCAGGCAGGGCAGGGAAGGCAAAATTCGACAGCACACTTGTTGTTTTTTGGTGTTGAGGACACCGGAGCCCGGCGCTTGAAGAACTCCTCCTTGCTCATGCCGGCTGGTACGGCCACATCGAAGAAGCCCACCATCATCTCGTTCCACGTCTGTTCGCCCCATACGACCGTGGCGTTGGGATCGGGATTGTGCGGGTTGTTGGCCGAATTGTCGTACCAGGCGATGGCCTGCAGCTTGCTCCCAGCCTTCAGCAAACGTGGCTCTGCCAGGCGGTAACTGAGCTGCCAGTAGAAATCCCAATTCACCTTGAGCAGGATCTCGACCTGGCCATTGGGGTGAATCAGGTTGTACTCAAAGCGCTTGCCGCGCAGATGCATATGGGGAAAGAAGCTTAGCAGGGTGCAGTCATTAGGCAGGATTCCTTGAACCTCTACTTCAAAGTTGTCAGCCTGCGGAGGAATCATCAGGCCATGGCGGTTCAGTTGCAGCGTTAGCACCCGCTCTCGTGGGGGCTGTTTGGCAAAAACCAGCCCTATGCTGGTTTGATCGTTGGCCGCATGGCCGTTTGTGGTGTAGTGCATCTGGAACACCAGGTCGGAGCCTGCGGGTATGAACTTAGCCAATCCCTCGGGCCACCGGTCAGGCGAACTGCCGGGAGCATACACCAGCAGCAGGTCAGCAGTGGTGAAGTGCGCGCCGCGCCGGTCTTCGGGATTCGTCAGAGTGCTGGCCGTGAAGGGAACTCCCACTGCCGCATCTTGCAGCCATCCCGAATGGGGCGGCCGGATATAGACCACGGCGTGGTGCACGTGCTCGCGAGCGCTGGGGCGAACTTCCGACATTTGTACCCAGCGATCCTGGGTGAAGCCCGTGGGCACGATTTCGTAGGTGTACTCAACCGCGCCATGGGCGGGGATCGGTACCGGCTTGGCCATGCGCAGCACCAGGTCAGGTTTAGAAATGTTCCATCCCTCTGCCCAGTGCGGCGGAGGGGGAGCCTCGCTCGGTTTGCCAGCCGGCGCACCCGCTGCGGCCCAGGCGGAGATCGTGGCAAGTTGTTGCGCGCTCAGGGAAGGGTCGTTGGCGAAGTGTCCGCAGCAGGCATCAGCAAACCAGGGCGGCATTTTGCGGGTCGCAACCGCCTGTCGAATCGCCTGCGCAAAAGGACGCGTCTGCTCATAAGTGACAAACGGCATGGGGGCGATTTCCCCAAGCCGGTGGCAACTTTGGCAACGCTGCTGCAAGATGGGCAGAACATCCCGATAAAAGGTTGGGGCGGTGGGTGGCGGGCGTTTTGCGGCCAATAGAAGCGTTGCCGCAAAACTACACACGGCCAAAGCTGCCAGTCGAAGCATTGCTCACCATTGTGCCGCACGCCGTGGCTTTTTGCAGAACTGCGAGCGACTTGCCTTCACCCGCATCCTTTTGTGGCGCGGGCGCCCTCTCCGGCAAGGATTTTGTTCCGGGAGTTTTTCTGAAAGCTCATCCAGAGACTCTGGCCGTCACCGCCAGAGACAACATTCCCCCCGGCAGAATGGATCAC
>DATEGM010000236.1:0-3198 GCA_035280085.1 Terriglobales bacterium | reverse complement strand
CGACCCATGAGGAAGACTTGCAGCAATTCCGCAGCTTCGCGGGAATCGATGCCTCCCTGCAACAGGTCGCTCCTCAAAGCCGCCAATTCGGTCACATTGAACTTTTCGTCCGTCATGGCTATCACCTCCGACCCGTGCCTCATACTGGCAATTAGACTCCGCAAACTGCACCTTTGTTGCAAGCAATTTGAATGCCGTAGGTGCCCTTCTGCAGGGTTTTATTTCACCAGCGTTTCTATGCTCTTAAACCCTTGATGCGGAAGGGAGTTGCGGACGACAAGTTGCGCCATCAGAAGGACTTGGAAGGAAGTTGGAACTAGCCCGGGTGGGCCACCGCTCCCGAACTGACACAAAAAAACACGCTCTCCTGCCGGGAAATGGCACCCCCTCAGGGCAGCTTAGGAGGGTTCGATAACCGCCTCATCCACCAGCAGAACAGGGATACCGTCGCGGATGGGATATACCCGGTGGCACTCACCACATTGCAGGCTTTCGCCTTCATGCTTCAGGACCAGGCGCTTTTTGCAGACTGGGCAGACCAGAATTTCCAGCAGCTCTGGGGAGATCATGGCGAAATGATTTTACTCCTTTGGCAGTGCCGGAGGGTCCCATTGTGAATCGATTGAGCGCCGGTTTCCCGGATTGGGCTTGGGAGAGGTTTCCAGCCGGCGGATTTTCTTCCCGGGGCACCCGGCAGCCTCGGTTTATCCTCCGGGAACAGTCAGTGATAATTTAAAATTCGAGTTTCCAACCGGAACCAAGAGGAGTTCATGGCGGCCACTATTCTGGACGGCAACAAGATAGCGGCGGAAATCAAGGCGGAGGTGGCGGCGCAGGCGCGCGAGATGACGGCGGCAGGACTCCGGCCGGGGCTGGCGGTCATCCTGGCCGGCAACAATCCCGCCTCCGAAATCTACGTGCGGGGCAAGGTTAAAAGTTGCGAGGAGCTGGGCATCTACAGCGAAAAGCATGCGCCGGCGCAATCGGTAACCACCGCCGAATTGCTGGAGCTGGTGCGCGAACTCAACCGGCGCGACGAGATTGACGGCATCCTGGTGCAGCTCCCGCTGCCGCCGCAGGTGGACGCCAAGGCGGTACTGATGGCGGTAGACCCGGCCAAGGATGTGGACGGCTTTCACCCCATGAACGTCGGCTTCCTTTCCACCCAGAGGCCGGGGCTGGTGCCGTGTACGCCGGTGGGAATCATTGAAATTCTGCAGCGCAGCCAGATTGCCATTGCCGGGCGGGAGGCGGTGGTGGTTGGCCGCAGCGATATTGTGGGCAAGCCCACGGCCATGCTGCTCATCAACCACAACGCCACGGTGACCGTCTGCCATTCCAAAACGCACAATTTGCCGGGCGTGTGCCGCCGGGGAGACATTCTGGTGGCCGCCATTGGGCGAGCCGGCATGATCAAGCGCGACTTCGTGAAGCCGGGAGCGGCGGTGATTGACGTGGGCATGAACAAAATCACCGACCGGGCGGAGTTCGAGCGTTATTTCAAAGGCAATGAAAAGCGCGAGCAGGCCTTCGCTAAAAACGGCTCGACCCTGATAGGCGACGTTCATCCCGAAGTGGCCGAAGTAGCGGGCGCGCTTACGCCAGTTCCCGGCGGGGTGGGGCCGCTGACCATCGCCATGCTGATGGCCAACACGGTGAAGGCGGCGCGGCTGCGGCGCGGCTCGCGCATGCGGGAAACCGCGCTCTCGCTGGAGCGCGCTTGACGTGCTCCGCGTCGGCCTGACCGGCGGTATCGCTTGCGGCAAAACGGTGGTGGGCGAGATGTTTGCCGCCCGCGGCGCGCACTTCATTCAGGCCGACCGCATCGCGCACGAACTGATGCAGCCCGGCGGCTCCGTTTATAACCAGGTGGTGCTGCATTTCGGGCGGGAGGTTCTGCAGCCCGATGGCCGCATTGACCGCCCGAAGCTGGCGCACGCCGCTTTCGGCCAGCCGGGCTCCGGCGGTTCTGCACCTGTGACCCGCGTTGAGGAGCTAAATCGCATCGTTCATCCCGCCGTTATCGCCGCCCAGGAAGAATGGATGGCGGACATTCAGCGCCGCGAGCCGCACGCCATCGCGGTGGTAGAAGCTGCTCTGATTCTGGAAGCGGGCGTGGGCCATCAGTTTGACAAGCTGGTGGTGGTGACCTGCTCCCGCGAGGCGCGCCTGCAAAGGTTTGCCCAGCGATTGCACCTGGATGCGGAGGCGGCGCGCTCCGATATGGAACGGCGCATGCGGGCGCAGATGCCGGAACAAGAGAAGGTTCGGCGCGCCGACTACGTGATTGACAATTCCGGTGCGCTTGCCGATACCGAGCAGCAGGTGGATAAAATAATGCAGGAGCTCAGAAAGGCAGCTGGCTAGCTGACTGGCTCACTAGCTACCTAGCTGACTAGCTTGCGGCGGAATTGTTCGCAACTTTCAAGGACTTTCGTGGGCGCGGCTCGCGGAAGTGCCGGAAGGGGAGTTTGTTCCGGCTTTGAAAGGGCGCGGCTTTTAGCCGCGCCGTAAGCGGGCTTTCATCCCACTTGGCGGACTTTAGTCCGCGAAGGGATCTGGCGCGCAGGCCAGGACTACGCACCTCAGGGGCTAAAGCCCCGATATGGTGTCGCTCTGTGCGGCTCGGCTGAAGCCGAGCCCTTTCAAAACTCGGCACGACTGAAGTCGTGCCCTGATACGCACCAACAGGCCACACAACTGGTTTCTAGTGAACTGAACAGCTAGTCAGCCAGACAGCTAGATAGGTAGTCAGCTACACGCAAGGGACAACACATGCGATTGCTACGACCGTTCATCTTGGCGTTCATTTTTGCCGCCGCGTTCTACTACTTCACCACCGCCCGCCGCGGGCCGCTGCGGGAAGTGAGCTGGGTCACGCGGCCCGGCCACGTGGACATCACAGAAGCGGCCGGCCCGGAGACGGTGGACTCGATCGAGCAGAACAACATCATGGTGTACCGCCGCAACATCCCCGCGGTGGTCAACATCACCTCACGTGCGCTCACCTGGGACTTCTTCTACGGCATCGTGCCGTCAGAAGGCCAGGGCTCCGGGTTCGTGATTGACCGCCAGGGCCACATTCTCACCAACTTCCATGTGATCTCGGAGGCGGTGCAGAGCGGGCGCAACGGCCAGATCTACGTGACCCTGCACAACCGCAAGCGCTACAACGCGCAAGTAGTGGGCACCGACCCT
>DATEGM010000235.1:0-3401 GCA_035280085.1 Terriglobales bacterium | reverse complement strand
GAACTGCAATGGAGTACGTGAATTTCTGCCCGATGTGGCCAGCGGGGTCGCTGCCGCATCGCCTGAGACGCAGGCCCACCTGCGCCAGTGCACGCAGTGCGCGACCCAGCTGGAAAATCTGCGCCGCACCCTGGCGCTGCTCGACGAGTGGCAGACGCCCGAACCCTCACCGTATTTCGAGACGCGGCTCTATGCCCGCCTGCGCGAGGAAATGTCCGCCGCGCCGGCTAAGAGCTGGCTGGCGTGGCTGCGCAAGCCCGCGCTGGCCGGCTCGCTGGCAGCCCTGTTTTTCGTCGGTGTCAGCCTGTTCTACGGCGGGCAAAGCCTGAACAATAGCCCGAGCGCCGTGACCTCCTGGGAGATGAATGTGACCGCCCAGCCCGGCTCCGCTGTGGGCGACCTGCAGGCTTTGGATAAGAATCATGACCTCTATGCTGATTTCGACGTGCTCGATCAGCTGGAGGTGCAGCAGCAAGAAGTGACTCCTTAGCAGGCCGCGCTTCGATGGCGAAGTCGAATGCGGCCTGCCGGTAGAAACGGGGATGGCGGGTTGCAGAGCATCTGTAAATTGATGGTGCTGGCGGGCCTGTTCCTGGGCCTTGGTCTGCAATCCCAGCTTGCAGGCGCGCAAGCCAAACCAGCTAACTCCGCTCCTCAGCCTGCCGCTTCCCTGGCGCATAATCCCGCCCCCGCCGCCCATGCCACACCCGCGCACCACCCCATTCACCACGCCGGCGACTGGTTGCGCAAATACAAAGATTTGCCGCCTGACCAGCAGCAGAAAGCGCTGGAAAACGATCCTCAGTTCCGTAAGCTGCCGCCCGACCGGCAGGTTCTACTGCAACAGCAGTTGCGGCGCTTCAGCGCTTTGCCACCGCAAAGGCAGAAAGTCATTCTGCAGCGCATGGAAACCTGGGAGCACCTGACCGAGGCGCAGAAGAAGGCGGCCAAGACGGTGTTCACCAAAATCCGGCAGCTGCCACCGCCGCGCCGCAAGCTGATGACGAGCGCCGTCCGTGAGTTGCGCAAGATGGACCCGCAGCAGCGCGAGCAGGCGCTGGAGTCCTCCGAGTACCACAGTAAGTTTTCGAATCAGGAACTCGACCTGCTCAAAGGCGTGCTGAAACTGCCCCTGGCCCCCGTGCGCGCCGAAAACCAGCAGCCGCCGCCACCGGCGGCCCAACCGCAGTAGCAGTTGTCGGTTCTCAGTTCTCAGAAAAACCAGCAATTAGCACTTAGCATTTGGCCGGCCGCGGCCATTGCCGGTAACTAGCCCACTGATCTTGTGGCGATTCTGGAGCGATTCCGTCACTTGGCCCAAAGGTCCATGGCTTACATCTTCCGCGAAGAGGCGAGTACACTGACTCGTCTCGTAGAGACGGGATGAAAGTAGCCCGCCAGTTCACTGGCGGGAAGCTATATTCAGACTGCGAGTCCCGTAGGGACGACTGACAAGCGTCTTCAGTCGTCCTTACAGGACTTTATCGAAAACGCCTGTTCCATTCCCGCCACTGAAGTGGCGGGCTATTTTCATATTATTCCTGCGGAACCCGCCTGAGTCAGGGCCAGGAGTCGCCCAGATTCATCCAGGCGTTTACTTGTCGCGGACAAGGCACCGCAACAGCACCCTGCGCACCAGCAATGCTCATAGATGGCAAAGGCCAAGCGTCTAATTGCCAACTGCGATTGCTGATTGAGAACTCAGTCAGTTCATCGTCGCCAGATTTCGCCGGATGGAGAGCGCGGTCTGGCGGATCTCGTCGGCGTCGGAGGCGTCCGGCGACATCTTCAAATACACTTCCAGGTCCTCCGCCGCGGCCCGCATCTGGCCGAGGCTGTAGCGCAGCAGGGCACGCTGCTTCACGTCCTCCGGCGAGCGCGGATAAATCACCAGCACCAGGTCCACGATGGGCAGCGCCTTGCGGAAATTGCGGCTGGACAGATAAATGGACTTCAGATTATTGAGCACGCGGGTGAGCATCTGGCGCCGGCTCACCGACATCAGGAACTCGGGCTGGAACGGCACTTGTCCGGCGTAAATTTCGTTCAGCCGCCGCTGGCATTCCTTCATGGAAAGGATGTTGCCGCCGTTGAATGCATCAATCAGCACCTGCCGGCCTTCAATGTCGTAGTGCTTGAGCA
This sequence comes from Terriglobales bacterium, assembly GCA_035280085.1. Classification (GTDB taxonomy): domain Bacteria; phylum Acidobacteriota; class Terriglobia; order Terriglobales; family Acidobacteriaceae; genus JAICWP01. The sequence goes on along the minus strand of DATEGM010000235.1, from coordinate 1,259 downwards.
GGAAGTGCCCCGGCATGCCCACGCCAAATAACGGGAACCCGATGCGCCGCGCCACCTCCATGTAGATGAGGGCGAGGGTGATGGGAATGCCCAGCTTCCGGTCCAGCACGTCGTTGATAAAGGAATTGCGCGGATCGTAGTAATCCTGGCGGTTGCCGCGCAGGCCTTCTTCCTGGAAGAGAACGGTGTTGAGCGCGTAGATGGTCTGCGCGGTATCGCCCACGTCGCGAACGCGGCGGCCAACCTCATCGGCCAGCGCGTCCACCCGCGCCACGTACGAGTCCAGGTCGAGGCTGGGATACTCGGTGCGGGCCACGGTTAGCGCGGCGCGCAGCAGGTCAATGCGCTCGTCATCAATGTCCTGGCCGACCAGGCCGGCAAAAGCATCGGCAATTTCACCCGCGCTGCGCCGTTCCGCCATCCCGCTATGTTAGCAAAACGAGCGCCGTACGTGGGCAGCCACTCCGGAAGGTGAACGGGCCTGTGTAGCGGGTGCAAGGAGTTGCAGATGAAGAGCAAGCTGTTAGCACTTGGCAATTACCATTTAGCCAGCGGTGTGCATCGGGGATGGCCAGCCTAGTCAGAGATTCAAGGGCTAAATGCTAAGTGCTAATTGCTTGCTTCACCTGAAAATATTCTTCAGCAGGAACAGCAGGTTTGCCGGGCGCTCGGCCAGGCGTCGCATCAGGTAGGGATACCACTCCGTGCCGAAGGGAATGTAAACCCGAATCCGCCAGCCCTCGCGCACCAGCTTCTGCTGCAGGTCGCGGCGAATGCCATATAGCATCTGAAACTCGAACGAGTCGGGCGGAATTTTCTCCTGCCTGGCAAACGCGATCGCCGCCTCGATCATGCGCGGGTCATGAGTGGCGAGTCCGTGGTAGATGCCGCTCTTAAGCAGCATCTTCGTCAGCTTCACGTAGTTGGCATCCACCTCTGACTTTTTTTGGTAGGCGATCTCCGGCGGCTCTTTGTACGCGCCTTTGCACAGCCGGATGCGAATGCCCGCGGCCAGAAGCTTCTCCACGTCCTGCTCGCCGCGGCGCATATAGGACTGAATGACGGCTCCCACCACGCCGGCATTGCCCGGCTGGCGGTGCAAGTCGTGCACCAGATCGAGCGTACGCTGCGTATAGGGCGAGCCTTCCATGTCCACGCGCACGAAATTGCGCGGGTTGCTGCTCCCCGCCTTGGCTACCAGCCCGCTGACCAGCTCGCGCGCCAGCTTTTCATCCACGTCCAGACCCATATGCGTAAGC
>DATEGM010000234.1:0-4013 GCA_035280085.1 Terriglobales bacterium | reverse complement strand
GGCCGCCTGCAGCAGTTGGCCGGCGGCCTGGTCGGGCGGAGCGCCTGATTCCAGCCGAGGAACGGCTACGCCATATTGCGACGAAAAACCGTGCAGAACAGATTGCAGGTCGCTGCTGCCGGGAGGCGACTGCTCGTAATCAGAAAGAGTTTGCACCAGGGCTTCCACGGTAGTGGTGCGCTGGGCGTAGTCGGCGAGCTGAGAAACGATTTCCGGGTTTTCCTTGACCAGCGAGTTCACACGCTTGGCGTCAATGCCGTGCTCGCCGAAGACCAGGCCGACAACGGAGGCGCGAATAGGCACCGGCCAATCGGCGGCAGCGCTGGCCGGTTTCGGCGCCAGCACTTCCACCTGATCGGAGCCAAAGGCCGACGTGGGCGCCAGCACCACGGCGACTTTGGCTTTGTCCTTATACTTCGCGGGCAGGCGAACGGGCTCGTAATGCAGTTTTTCGCCGGGCTGGATCAGGTTAATGGCGCTGACGGAGAGCGGCGCGCCGCTGCCCACCGGGTCCACCTGCAGCCTGAAGGAGGTTATGGCAACCGCTCCGGGACACTGCGCCTGCGAAGTCACCACCCCACGAGAGGAGACAGAAGCGCCAAGCAACAGCGCGAAAATCACCACTGCAGAAAACACCGGTCCTTGGCGGGGTTCGGCCCAGGGTCTTGGGGAAATCACTTCCAAATCTTAGGGGAGCAATAAAGGATCGGCAACCCTGAATCTACTAAATCTCACGTTACGATAGACATAGGAGGAATACCCGAGGCCTGCCATCGGGAATCAAGTACCGCGCGCAGGAGAAAATCTCGCGATGTATTTCGCAGCATCGAATTTGCGCGAGATGCCGGCCTGGGACATGTAGCGGATGCTGCCGAAGATGGGGCGGTTGAACCAGGGCCGGTCGTGCTTGCCCACGAGCGCCCAGGCGATGCCGGCATAACCGTTGGGATCGCGGCCGTCGAGTTCATAGCGGTCGTTCAGGGTTATAGCGCGCTGGTAGGCGGCTTGGGGCGACGGGCTCCATTCCAGAATTTTTTTGGCCCAATACATGCGCAGGTAGTTGTGCATCCAGCCGGTGGTGACCATCTGCAGCTGAGCGGCGTTCCAGAGGACATCGTGAGTGGCGGCATTTTCCAGTTGCTGCTCGGTGTAAATGACGGGGCGAGGATCGGAAGCATGTTCCGCGAGAGTCCGATCGGCCCAGGGTTCGAGACATTCCAGGGAATCGTAAGCGGGATTGAAGCGCACGAAGTTGACCGCCAGCTCGCGGCGGACGATGAGCTGTTCCAAAAACGCAGCTTTGGCCGCCTGAGGCGCTTTCGCGCGCTGAATAGCTAAAGCGACGGTGTGCGGGCCCAGATGTCCGAAATGAAGATAGGGCGAGAGATGGCTGGTGCCGTCCACTTCAGGATGATTGCGGAGTTCGGGATAATGGGCGAGGTTGCGGGCAACGAACTGGCGAAGCACGCGCTGGCCGGTTTGTGAGCCGCCGCGCCAGGAGGAGACAGGGCTAACGGAGCGGTCAATCTTCCAGCCACTGACGACGTCATCTGTTGCTTTCGCCGATTGTGATCCCCGCGGCGGTTTCCAGGCTACCTGGGCGCGGGGATTTCGCAGCGGCGTAAGAAATTCAGGCAAGGCCGCGAGCAGGCGAGGGCGAATGGTGCGCGCGGCATAGTGCTCCTTGCCCAGCAGGCGGCTGGGAACGATGACGTCGGCGTCTACGGTCCAGAAGGGGATGCGCAGCTCGCGCGCCACCTTCTGCCGCCATTGTTCGGGCTCACGCAGCGGATTTTCATCGCCGATGAGCAGCGCGGGGCGTACTTCGTCGCAAAAATTGAGCAGGTGATGGTTGGGATAGGGGCGCAGGACGAATCCGATGCCGCGCCGCTCCAGATCGCAGGCGATGTCGGCGATGCCTTCCTGCAGGAATTGAAAGTGGCGCAGGTTAGCGTGGGGGTAGAAGGGCACAGGCGCGAAGAAGACGACGACAGGCTTGCGGAGGGCATTGGCGGCGAGCACGGCCGTATCGAGCGCAGGATTGTCACGGCCGCGCTGCGCGCGCTGCATCCAGTAGATGACGCAGCGGCCGTGGCCGTCGGGAGGGCCGGGGCGGCGGACGCAGGCGCGCGCGTTCGAGGCGAGCTGTTCGATCACGCCGGCGGGCATAGGAATTCACATTAGAACATGGAGCAAAGTGTGGGGGCGCACGCGAGGTCCCTCAGGCCTTCGGGATGACGCCCTCCTGAGGAGGGCGTTCGCGGGCGAGGGCACCCGCGCCACAAAGGTACGCGCCACAAAGAAAAGCAGGTCCTTCGCTGCGCTCAGGATGACAATTTGTTTCAGGATGGCAATTTCGAGATGATGCGGTGGCGCACGCGAGATCCCTCAGGCTTGAAGGCCCTCGGAATGACGCCTTCCTGCGGAGGGCGTTCGCGGGCGAGGGTGCCCGCGCCACAATTCCACAGGGGCTGAAGCCCAGATCGAACTGCTCCTTTTCTTCCCACGGCTGAAGCCGTGGGCTTCCACGGCGCAACCGACATGGAAGAGACGATCGCGAAAAGCAGGTCCTTCGCTGCGCTCAGGATGACAATCTTAGAAATTATTTCGGGGCAAGCGAGTCAGCCGGCTACGCTCGGGCTCAGGATGACAACCTTAGACATTATTTCGGGGCAAGCGAGTCAGCCAGCTACGCTCGGATGACAGATGTAAAAATTATTTTGGGGGAGCCGACTGCGCGTATCCTCGGGATGACAGCTCAGGAATTGTTATTGCTGCTGCGGTTGTTGTTGCTGCTGCTGTTGCTGCTGTTGTTGCAACTGCTGCATGCGCTGGAGTTCCTGGAGCAACTGTTCGGGAGTCTTTACGCCAGCGGGTTGCTGCGCGCCAGGCTGGGCAGTTCCAGGCTGGGCCGTGCCAGGAGTATAGGGTTGGGGGTAGGCTTGTCCGGGCGGCGCCTGGGGCGGTTGCTGACCGGCCTGGTCGTCGGCGGGCGGCTCCTCGGGTGGAATCTCAGAGTCATCCGCGGCGGCATCGGGCGGCACTTCCTGCTCGTTGGACATAACCTGCGGCTCGGGCTGAGGCGGCTGGTAAGCAGCCACTGGCGGGCTGGAGGATGGTCCTTCGCCGCCGGCCGACTTGGGAGTGAGGATGACGTGCCGCAATCCACCGGGATTGGTGGTGGAGGCCACCATCACGTAGTCGTAGCGGGAGCCGTTGAGAAGTTCCGCCAGGACGTTGCGCGCCGGGCCCGGGCCCATGCGGCCGGCCACACGCTCGAATCCTGCGCCGGGCGGCAGTTCGATGGCCGCGCCGGTGAGGTGGGCGACAGAATGAAGAATGTCGGCCAAGGTAGAATTGCGGGAAATAATCGTGAGCTGGCCGTTGAGGTAGCTGACCTGCGGCGGCTGAGCCGGCAACTGTTCCAAAGTTGGCGGAGGCGCCGGGGGAGCGGGCGAAGGAGCGGGTTCGACCATGGGCTTAGCCGCAGCCTTGATGCGCACGGTGTGCGGCTTTTGCGTTTTCTGAGGAGCGCCCCAGAGCAGAGCCGGCAGAACTGCAAGAACGACGAAGATCATCGCGAATTGCCGGGAACGGAACATGGGAAACGGGTGCGCTGGGGAGTAGGATCCGCAGGGTAGCGGGCCAGCTAAATTGTAGCATTCCTGCGGCGGGGCCGAGGTAACGTGACCAGAGTTACATCTAAGTGGCTGTACCATATGCGTTTGCTTGCATCTGAGTAGCCGGATTTGGCATCGTAGCAGTAGTGGCCCACTCAGCGGACTTGGCTATGATGAGAACGAAAAGATGGTGTTGTCTTGCGTGCCCTTGTGTAGTTTTTTTAGCTGCTTTTTGCCTGGTTCTGGGGTTGAGCCGGGCTGCCCGGGCGCAGGAAGCTTGCCTGACTGCTTCCGATATGGGGGCCAATGCCGCAGCCACGCTGCAGAACACGGCTAAGCGCTATTTTCAGTTGGCGGCGACGGGTGATAGCGCCAGCTTAAAGCAGAACGCGA